>CAZRBD010000092.1:0-15903 GCA_964598265.1 uncultured archaeon | reverse complement strand
AATCTTGTTGATGTAATGTTAAATTGAACATCCTCAACTTTACCATCATCTCCTATTTTAATTTTTAGTCCTCCATGCCCTTCTAGTCTAGTAATAGGTTCTATATCTAATTCTTTTGCCATTATTTATATACCTCCTTTTCTTGAAGCCAATGTAAATTTTTCGAACGTACCAATATGATCTTTTACCTGAGAAAGAAGTTCTTCTCTCGTTAGGCTTACATTAAATCTTTCAATTACTTCGTCTGCAAATCTCTCAGCTTGATTAACACCCCATTTAGTCTGGCCATAACAACCAGTACAAGGAGAATTAACCTTTATACATAATCCACCACAACCAGCTTTAGTGACGGGACCCATACAGATATATCCTTGTTCAATAAGGCAATTTGTCATGTCAGGAAGTCCTTCATAATCTCGTTTTACCCGTGTCATCGTTAAATTATTCCCAATTATTCTTGGGCAAGTATCACAGACATTCGAGATCTCAATGAAATCGGGATTTTCTCTTAGAAAACCCATTAAAACAGATGATATTTCTTCAGTAGTTGGAGGTAAATTTGCTAAAAGGCTCCCAGGAGCTCCATGTTTCTTAACTTGTTTTAAAATATCTCCACTTAAATCAAATCCTGCCATTAAAGGTATATTTAAAAATAATGTCAGAAACTTATAAAGAGTCTTTTTATCACCAGATTTAATAGTCTTTAAATTATTCACTATGATATTTAATTTTTCTGCCCTTGAATCTACTGTTTTGGCCGGTCCAAAGCAACCAACACAAGGATTTCCGTCACTGGTACACTTTAAACTACATCCGATACTAGTAATTGGACCAAAACACAGAATATCTGATTCTAATAAACAATTTTGTTTTACGTCGCAATCGTTACAAAATGCTAATTCATTCATAGGAAATGGTTTTTGTCCTAATAAAAATACTATAGCACTGATAATTTGTTCTGGTTTGGGAGGACATCCTGCCATATAGACATCAATTTTTATAACTTCATCAATATTAATAACCTTATCTTGAAATTCAGGAACATTCAAAGTTGGAATCGTTGGCATTTCATTTGTTGCTGATTCTACTTCTATAAATTTTCTTTTCTTCAAGACTTCGATATCCCATTGGTTAGCTAGTCCCGCTACATTACCATAACAAGCACAACTCCCAAATGCTATGATTAATGCACATTTTTCTCGCATTAATTTAGCATTTTCCAAATCATCTTTAGTTCTAATTGCACCTTCAACAAATCCTACTAGTATCGATCCGGGTTCTCTTTCTTTCAATGAATTATGTTTATAATCGACTACAGCTGGCCAATATACAAACTCTAACGCTGGTAGAACCGGCAACAAGCCCAAGTGTGCATTGAGAAGGGATTGGTGACAGCCCCAACAGTCGCTTAATTGCATAAAAGCTACTTTTATTACCATTTTTTCATCATTTATTATAATAATTTCTTTTAAATTTATAATTTTTTTTGAGTTTATAATTTTTTGTATATCATTTCTTAGTTCATTTTTTAGATTAGATTTACTAAATTATCAAATATTGAAAAGAAGAATTAATGTTTAAAACTATACTTTATGTTTATTAAAAACTTCTGTTTTCGAATTTAATAGTTAAAAAAGTTTCAGAACAAAACTTCTCTAAATTGATTATAAAAATGTAATAGAATGTCAAAATGATTTGTTAATATGTAACATTTGTTATAAAAATAGCTGTTTGCATTAACTTTTTTAGTCGAACTTAAAATTTAAACTACTATCCTCATAAATGATTCTATTATTGATTTGATGTTGATTTTTTAAACCTATTCAGACCTAAAAAATAAATAGAAACTATTTTATATCAGATTTCAATAGAATTAAAACATTTAAAAATTACCACATCCCCCACATTGATCATCAAGATACGCTTCGCAATTTTTACAAATATTCTTACATTTACTTTCTTGGCTTTCATTGTTGAAAAAATTAAGGGGAAGATATTTTGGCAGAACGAGATCGGAGACAAAAATTGATGCAGCATGTAAGATTCCCTTTTTATTTGTTGGGCCACAATAATTTAAGTATCTATTTAATATATCTGTATTTTGCCCTATTACTCCAAGAATTATATTATATTGGCCTGTCACCTGTGATAGAAAGAAAACTCTAGAGCATTCTTTATATGCTTTAATAATATTTTGAACTTCTTCAAAATTTCTCATTTCCATTAATAAGAACATAGCTTTATAATTTAGTGTAGTAATATTTGTGTTAGCTTGTATCTTAAGAACTTCGTTGTTTTCTAATTTTGATATTCTTTTAGCAATTCCGGTATGACTCATTGTTTCAGAATTAGTTTTAAAAATAATCTTTTCTAAATTTGTTAAGCTCTCACGTCCGTTCAAAAATAAAGCTTTTAATATCTGTCTATCAATTTTATCTAATCTCATAATTACAATATATCAAATTGAATAATAAATTAAATATAATTTGTAGATAATATAATTGATAATATAATTTTTATTTATAATCTTTAAAGTTTGATGGTTATAAAACATTTATAACTTATTAGAATCTATAAAATGACACTTGGATTATTATATTTCAACCCAAATATTGTTCCAATCGCAATGAGTCTTGAGATTCACAATTATTTATTATTTACTAACCGTATATTTTCACGTTTTATGAAAATTTTTCATTTTTCTCTTAATTCCCTCAAGTTTAATGAAGATACTATTTGAAATTAAAGTCTGAAATTTACAATTTGAAACTCTGGATAATAAATTGTTAGAAATTGAAACTGAAATGTATCTGATTGTTTAGATTATAAAGTGTTAGAAATTGAAACTGAAATCTATCTGATTGTTTAAATTATTCAAATAAAGAAATTATAATGATACTTTTTTTAAATAAGTAATTCTAATTATAATATTATGGTACTAGATTCGATTGATAAACAAATTTTGCAAGAGTTACTAAAAGATGGTCGTAAGAGCCTAAGTGCATTGAGTAAAACAATTATCAAATCAAACCATGATACTATGAGCCATGCGGGTATTGCTAAGCGAATATCCAAATTAGAAAAAATAGGAGTTCTAAGCGTCCAAGGAAATATTAGTATTAAGAATTTAAAATACATGGCAGCATTTATTTTGATGGAGATGAAAAATTATGAGGAAGTTCAAAAAATAATTGATGCCTATTCAGAATGTCCTAGAATTTTTATACTAGCCCAGGTGACGGGTCAATATAATTTAATCCTTGGGGTAATAGGGCAAGATATGGATGTTTTACGTAGATATATTAACTTTTGTGGTCCTACAAATAAAAAGGGAATTCTTCATTCTGCAATCTTATTTACATCTGAAGTAATAATGCCTGAATTTATACCCGTTAATCTTTTTAGTGGGGTGAGCAAAGAGTATAAGTGCGAAAACATATGTAAAGCATGTAATGCCTTTCTAGATGGAAAATGTGGAGGGTGTGGTAATTTTTGATATCTATACTGCATAAATATCAATCAATTACTCAAACTTATAAGTTTAACAATACAACTTTAATTATTTAAGGATTTTTATCGTGATAACTTATAATTTGTATTGAAAAAGAGATTATTCAAGTCAAAAAAGATTATTTTATTTAAAATTTTTATTAAATAGTAGGTTATAAAACAAATCTCATTTCATATTTGATGGCTAAAAAAAAAGATTTGAATATTTTTAAATAAGAACAAAATCGTTGTCCATCAAGCTACCAATTTAATAATATTAATGAAAAAAATACGAAAGATAAATTCATTGGTTTTAAATTAGGGAGTGAAATATTCAAATTTTTTTAATTTCTTAAATAAATGCCTAAATCCCATAATAGGATGAGTATATATCATTCTCGGACCTGAGTATCGCATGATCTTCCTAATTTTCTCCCTCATATCAGACTTATAACAATGGATAGGACATTTCTCACATATAGGTTTATCTTCACCAAAACGGCAATACTTAAGCCTTCTTTCAGCATAATCAAAAAGTTCCGCACATTCTTGACAGAATTCAGCTTCAGGTACATGAAATTTCTTACAGTGCAGTTTAATCATTGTTTTTATAGTTTTATTTTCCCTTTCTAAACGAGTTTTAGAAGAACTCATGATAAAATCAAATAATTGAATTTTAGTTTAAATCAATTTAATACTTACAAGAGATCGTTAAAAAAATTACTGATTTTGAGTAAGTATTCTAACTCTAACTAGTACAATTGATCTGAACCAAATTGTGAGTTTATCATAAAGTATTGATACTAAAAAAGGAATCAAAATTAGTTTAATAAATAAACTTTTTTATAACTCAAGTATCTTTTAATATAATGTGAGGCAATGAGAAACATTTCAAAATAATTTTTGAAATTTCATATAAACTTCGGTAATAAAAGTCATGACATCAAAAATAGGAAGAAAATATATATTTTTAATACTAACTCTATCATTTTTAGTCAATTTTGATAGCACAGTTGCAATTCCAATAATTGCACTTTATGCTAAAGAATTAGGAGCTTCGATTATATTGATTGGGCTTATAGTCGGAGTTTATTCAATGGTACACATTCCTTCGAATATTTTCTTTGGAAGGTTGGTTGACAAGTTAGGGCGAAAACATTTAATAACAATTGGAGTGTTTTTAGATGGTTTATCAATGCTTCTATACTTTCTAGCTAATAATCCAATATTCCTCTTATTTGCTAGAGTTATTCATGGTATAGGTGGCGGTTTTGGAGGACCTGCCACAATGGCTTATTTGTCAGATGCGACATCCAAAGAGCGTAGCGGGAGAGTAATGGCTCTATATGGTATTTCTATAGGTTTTGCGAACCTAATTGGTTTCATGTTAGGTGGTATGGTTGCCCAAATAATTGGATTCAGTAATTTATTCTTAATAATAGGTATTTTACTACTAATAATGGCTTTCCTTTCATTCGGTCTTCCCTCAATTTATCAAAAACGCGAAACAAGCATTACTTTTAAGCAAGAATTCAAAATAGTAAAACAAACGATCTTCAGAAAAGTGATGATCAGTCCTTATTTTTCCGCAATTGCACTAATGTTTAATATGGGAATAATAACAGCCACATACACGGTGATGTTAGGGGATTTATATTATACATCTGGACAAATAGGAATGATTCTGAGCATTATGGTTATATTTTCAATACTTATTCATTATCCTGCAGGTATTTTGAGTGATAAAATTGGTTATACTAAAGTAATGCTAATTGGGTTGCTCTTTTCAGCATTAACATTTGGAGTTCTGATCATCTCTTTAGAACCCCCCATTCCCATGATTGGAATGGTATTCTTTGGTATTGGGCATGGGTTAATTTTTCCTTCTTCTGCAGGTGCAATTAAAGAAAATACCCCTAATTCTGAGAGTGGTTTAGCAACAGGAATGTTCTATGCTTTAATTGTCGCTGGTGTTGCGATTGGTGCACCCATTTCAGCTTTAGTATATGATTTTTCTACTATTCAAATAACTCTATTACTAGGAATTTTTTCACCTTTAATTGTAACTGTTATTCTTGTAGGAGTATTAAGAAATTCTAAAAATGGTAGTACTAATCCCAAGCACTAAAAGTTGTAGAAATAAATTGTTCACTTGTTTTGTAGTTCGCTAGTAATTTTCATTATTAACTTTAAACTTAATTTAATCTATAATAACTTTTAAAATTTGAGCTAATATAAAATTAATTTTTAATTACTAAAACTTATCAAAATTTATCATCATTAATAGCTAACTTATCATCTATTTAACATAAGTGAAAATGAGTTTTTCTATCCCTAATTTTTATTAGAATCAACTTTTTCTTTATTTTAGATTAAAAGTGGAATCTCTCACATAGTTAAACACACCATACAGAAAGGACTTGACAATCTCGACTATTTAACTTCTTTTAGTTTAGGAATCATCTAAATACAATTTTATAGTTTAAAATATAAACTTTTATATAGAACAATGGACAAATAAAATAAACAACAATTTACCTAAAAACCTTATTCAATTAAAATACAAATAAAATAAAAAAATATAAAAAGTGATTCAATAAATGGTATTATTTCAACCCCCCGCAGGGCCAGCAAATCCATTTTCACTTAGTGAATATCGAAGTCATGAAACTTTATTATGGATTGCAATCATTATCGGAGTAGTCTGGGCATTCTTCATGCTTGTAGAATATCTTAATACACGAAAATTTCATCACCTGTTCTGGGCGTTTTCATTTATCGCTGCATACATAATATTTCATCAAATTGCATTAATTGGTACCTATGGAGATTTATTCGGTAACGTACCCGCAGCGTTATATTCAATTATCACGGGATCCATTGCGGTTGGATTATTATATGTTTTGTATCCTGATAAAAAAATATGGAAACTATCCTACGGACAATTATACTTGATTTTCGTTTTAATTA
The DNA here is from genome assembly GCA_964598265.1 of uncultured archaeon. GTDB lineage: Archaea > Asgardarchaeota > Lokiarchaeia > Sigyniarchaeales > SOKP01 > Loki-b32. The sequence goes on along the minus strand of CAZRBD010000092.1, from coordinate 9,444 downwards.
TGGCAATTATGATTGGTATATATGGATTACCAAACATACAAATACATCTACTTGGATTGGACGATTTATCCCGTAAATGGGTACCACGTCTCATTGAAACTATAGCTCATCTCCCTAGCATACTTATCATAATTGTTATTCCAGCATATACTACATTAAAGACTAAAGAGACTGGTAGACCAGCCCTCCTTATGTCAGTAGGTGGTTTACTCTTTGGAATAAATGGACTTCTTTTAATGTTATTGAGGATGGAGATTGCTGATCCGTTCATTGTAATGGGACTCTTTCCATTTTGGCTATTATTCGGAATTGGATTTTTCGCCTTTGGAATGTTATACGAGAAAACTTGGAGATTTGAGATTCCTGGAGTTGAATTTGAAGACTAAACAAGTTGTTATATTAATAGAATCTAAAAAAATAGGTGTTAAAAAATGAAAATTAAAAGATTTGAATTTACTACTAATATAATCTTACTTGCTTTCTTTGCAATGACGGGAGCGATTATGCTTGTTAGCGCATACGGAGCTGCATGTATTACCTGGGATCCTGCTTGGTTATATAGAACTTACCCTGCAGGGCCTCTTACTGGTACATATATGTACGCACATATTATAGACAATTTACTTATATATCGAGCATCTAACATAATAACATGGATTTTTGGTTTTGCATGGGGTTTTGTAATTTATTCCTTTTTAACGGCCAGAAAATGGGCATACATGTCAGCTCTTGCATCTAGTGTAATCGGTTTCATTTTTGGCATAATTCCGGCATTATTATCTGATACTAAAGGTGGCACCCTACCTTTTGAAGGAATGGGTTCCCCTCATTGGGGTCGTACTCTTTTGAACTTACTTGTAATGGTCATCTTGGTGATAGTGTATGTCTATCCTGCAACAAGACAAGGGATTAAAAATTTCACATCAAAGGAAAATCGAATGGCTCGAACCCTCGCGAAACAATTGCTTTATATGTCGGCATTTTTCTTCTGGTTGGCATTCGTGTCGTTCATGGGTTCAGAATTCATGCGAGACGCTCACGTTGTAAATGGAGTTAATATTTGGCAAACAGTAGAAATACAGTTCATGGGTGGCCTTATTACAACTCTAATTGGAACTTCAATGCTATCTGGAGGCCTTATACTCCACTTTGTTCACCAGGCGCCAAAGATTACAAAAACAATAGAAAGATAGTAAGTATAAAAATTAAATCTATAATTTTTTTTTATTTTTTTTGAATTGATATTATTATAAGTAAATTGTCAAAAAGTAAAAATATTAAATCTTAAACAACTTCTAAGTTGCAATAATTAAAAAGCTTTAAAAAAAAGTTTAAATATTAAATTAAAAGGCTAATAAAAATGTCAAAGAGAAAAACATTCTTTATTTTTTCAGTAGTTTTGATAATAGGCATATGTACATCTACCTTAAATGCTAAAGCAGCAAATCCAGAGCATTTTGACTTAAATTATGATGATGCGACTTCCACTTTAAGCGTTTATATTATTCACGGAGCAACTTATACAGATAAACATTATATAAATCACATAATAATTCAAGTTGGCGAGATAGTAGACGAACACAACTTCATTATTTCTGATGATACCATTGTAGCAGAAGCAACTTACACTAGCCAAGACCATTATAATATTAATCATTATGAATTTACGTTTAATGCTACACGAGGTGAAACTGCTGCTACTGGAGATGCAATTTTAGTCACATCAACATGTAATCTTGAAGGAGAATATCAATATTTTTTAACATTATATCCAGTACCATTAGAACACGAGTATGGTTTCAAGGATGTTCCAGTTCCTGTGCTTATTGCTACTATTATTGTGGTGATATTACTTTTGCTACCAAAGTTGTTGATTAAAAATAAAGAAGTTTTAGTATCAAAATAGAATTATTTAATGCATTTTAATTTTCAAAGTTAAAATTATAAAAAAAGTTATTAAGGTGTTTAAAATCGAAATAGAAGAAAGTCCAATTTCAATAGAATTATCTATGGAAAAACAAAAAATTGAACAAGAACATAAAGCAAGCTTTAAAAAAATTCATTATAGCTTGATTTTATTTTTGTTTATCGAAGTATTTTTTTACTTACTTTTTTCAGAACCCATAACTGCGCTTTTAAATAATGGAAATCCTCTGTTACCATTACCTCCCGATACAGTTATATCGAGGACGGCCCGTCTTGTAATGATTTATCACTCCCTGGCTGTTCCATTTTTGGTAGCTAATACTTTTTGGGTCATGGAATACTACCCTGTACGTGAGAAATGGATACCCGCTTTAAAAGTTCTTCTCATTCCAGGTGCTTTTCTAGTTGGAATAAATGGATTAATATTTGGTTACACACGATGGCGATTCTTTCATGAATTGTTTTATTTTGGCCTATTTCTTGTGTTACTGGGTGGAATTGTATTTATTATTTCAGCAATGCCAATCCCCGGCAAATTTCCTGATCCAGAAACTAATCCAAGCGGTTCAACTCTCTGGGGATTGAATCTAGAATATTTCAGTATAATAATTTTAGCGGTTTGCATTATTGTTTCTACAGTAATGGGCGCACTCGCAGCATTAGAGAATTTTACTGGCACTATTTGGGGACTTGGGCGACCACCAGAAGCTTTCTTACCAGAGGCAATTATCAGAGTTACGATCCACGATACTGTCGAAGCATACATTGTTTCTCATCTCCATATCCAACTTGCTCAATCAACAGCTATGGTATTGTTAGTCGGTTACCGTACAAGTAAACTCTCAGGTAAAACCTATAAAGGTGTGTTACTAGCTAACCCCGTTGGAATAATTACTATATCTTATGGAGCATGGGTTTTAAACCACTATGTTATATGGGTGGGAGCAGGGATTTTGATCCTTTGTACTATAGCTATGGCTGCCGTTGGAATGATAAATACCTCAAAAGATGTAATGGGTGAAAGATTTGAATCAGCATCTCGTTTTGAAAAATTAAAAGGATTATTCAGAGATCCTGTTAAATTCACCTACTACTTCCTCTTCATATTTGGGCAAGTTATTGTTACTATTACAGGAATATCAGTTGGTCTTCGAGTAGATGAAGTTTATAGATTACATGACAATATTTTTATTGAATACAGTTTTAACGTAGGACACTGGCATGTTCTTTCTGTTTTAATTGCGACAATCTTGATGCTAAAGGCTATTGATTTCTTTGAAGTCCACGGAAGAAAACGAATAATTGTTGGCTGGATATTTTTCGTAGGAACAGTAATAGCATTTACAGGAGCTAATCTTTACATGCTTCGTTTACCAAACGCTGATACTCAGTTAACTTTGTTTATAACGTTTGCAGGTGTATGGTTTCTTCTTGCAGGTTATATTGGGGGATTATATCTTATTAGTAAACAGTTATTGCAAGAACGCATTGAAAGAAAATCTGCTGAAATGTTGATCCTTGGAGAACCATTAGTTCAAGAGAGGTAAAATATCTAATTAAATCAAAATTTTTCTTTTTATTTTTATTTCGATTTTTCATTTAAACGAGAATATTGTTAATAAATAAAACTTATATAGTATTTTTAATTTCATTTTTCAAGCTAAATTGGTTTTATAATCTTTTTTCTCATAAATTAATCTATATTTTCTAAGTTAGCGGGGATATTACTTGAATATAAAGGAAATTATATCTTTGAATGGAGAACTAATTAAAACTAAACAGACATTTCTACTTTTATATACTTCTGTTTTTGCGTTTTTCATAACTGCCGTTAAATTTCCTGATCTTTACACATGGGCTGAATTAGTATTTGTGACTCTGTCATTATTTCTAGCAATTTCTGGAACAACTGCTTTAAATATGTATCTTGATAGAGATATCGATGCAATAATGGAACGCACTAAAAACCGCCCTTTACCTTGTGGTAAACTTAAACCTTCTACAGTTCTTCAAAATGGTATTTTATTAGTCATCGTTGGAATGTTAATAGCCATTTTAACTCTTAATTTATTAACAGTCTTCATAATTTTTTTAGGTTTTTTCTTCGATGTGGTAATATACACCATCCTACTAAAAAGACGCACGAAATTGAGCATTTTTTTTGGTGGTATTGCCGGTGGATTACCAGCGCTTGCAGGGAGAACCGTTATAATAGGAGTTATAGATGTCACTGGATTATTATTCTTATTCTTTATTTTAGCGTGGATTCCTGTACACATTCTCACTTTAGCTTTAATTCCGAAGAATTTTAAGGGGTATAAAGAAGCGAAAATACCTATGTGGCCTGTTGTAAGCACAGAAAAGAAAACCATGCGAATTATAGCTATCGGTGCTTTTTTCACATCAATTATACTTTATGAAAATGCTCGACATCTTCAAGCAAATGGTATTATAAGAATTATTATTGGAATATGCTGTTTTTTTCTAATGGTTTTGGTAATGAGAAATTTAATGAAGCCATCGAATAAACTTACATTTCTGATTTTCAAAGTTGCTTCACTGTTCATGATTATTGGATTCTTGTTACTTTATTTGGGAGTAGTTTTCGTTTAAAGTTTAAAAATGAAGAAAATTTATTAAAAAAAGTTAATTATATAAATAATTAAATCGAAATTAATTAAATTAACAAACTTAAAAAAAAAATTAAATGGTAATTTTTTATGGTATCAGCTTTAACAATTATAGAACTATCCTTGATTGTTGGTATTATTATAGCATTAACATGGATGCTACTATTAATACATTATAGAACGAATAATAAAAAGGACCTGTTAATATTTGGTTTAATATTTATCTTCGCGATCTTGCTCATTGCTCTGATGTGGATTGATGGTTTTATTTTCCACGTTTTTGATGTTCATAGTCTTCATTTGGGCTGGATTTTGGGATTCATAGCACTTATTCTTTTAACAATTGGAACAATCCTTGTGTTGTGGGATGAACCAAAATTTGTTCTATACCATGGATTAGCAGCGGGATCAGCATGGATCCTTACACTCCTAAACATAATTGCATTAATAACTCTTAGCGACCAATATCAGATGGACTTTTCAGGTACATTACACTTCGTTCACATTGTATGCGGCGGAATAGGTCTTTTTTCAGGATTCGCGAGTCTATTATTTGGAATCTCCGGACAGCGAAGACTTGCAAAATTATCTGGCGTTATTACATTCGTAAGTTGGTGGACCGCGTTTTTACTCGGCCAATTCTTTCCAATAATATAAATTAGAGGTAAAATTAAATGAATATGTCAAAAATAGATAAAAATCAAAAAAAAGGGAACTTACAAGCTTTCACTAAACAAGTGGGAGAATTTATATCGCCTTCACATATTAGCACAGAACCTTATGAAATTGAAGCCACAGCTGGAGATCTTTCACTCCTAGCTAAATATCACTACAAGTTTAAAGAAAAACACCAAGCCAGCCATGTTGTTCGTCCAGGGAATACTGAAGAGCTCTCTAAAGTAATGAAGAAATGCTACGAATTTTCAATTCCGGTGACAATTAGAGCAGCGGGAACTTCTTGTTATTCAGCATCTTCACCAACCAAAGGTGGAGTTATAATTGATATGAGAAGGATGAATAAAATACATGATATCAATACTGATAATATGTCAGTAAAATGTGATGCAGGTACATCTTGGCTTAAACTTATAGAGAATTTATTGGAATACGGTTTTTCACCAAAAGTTTACCCCACAAGCTATAAATCTGCTTGTGTTGGCGGATTTGTAGTTACTTCTGGAGCAGTTGGAATAGGTGCCGTAAAACATGGTCCGATTAAGGATGCTATTCTCTCTCTCATCTTTGTAAAACCTGATGGTTCAATTGAAAAAATTTCAAAAGAATCTCAAGGAGATTTATCAATTGATGATATAATTGGAACATTTGGTATTTATGGTGCAGTAGCAGAAATCGAAATGTCAGTGACAACTCTTCATACTTCTATGGAAATGATCGGATATAGTTTTAGAACAATGAAAGCCGCAAATGAATATTTTTTAACATTGAAAAACAACAATGATGTGAAACCTCTCTTCTTATCTCTCTCAGATAAAAACTTCGAGAGATATGCTCACTGGACATATCCTTCAAGGGATTTCTTCGTATACGTAGTATATTCCGATAATCCTGATATAACTTCCAAAGCTATCTCAATTACTAAGGATATTGCTTCAAAATTTGATGGTCTTGGCGTTGAGGATTGGTATTTAAAAGAAAAATGGCGAGATATTTCCGATACAGAGGTTAATGTGGGTCGTTGGGCAAAAAATCTAATATTTCAAGAGTATTGGATATCTGATGCAAATATGGGAAAATTTTATCAATTTTATTTACAGAAAACTGGTAAATATGCTTATAACAGAGCTTATTATGTAATAGCAGGTAGTGAAGGAAAAAATAGAATTAAATTATTTGGTCTTAGTGATACTCGAAATTCCCGAGAGTTTTTTGGGATTAAAGCAATCTTCCACGATATTACACTTAATACCTATAAAAATCTAAATGAAAGCTTGTATACGATTGGCGTGGTAAATACTTTGTATTTTACCAAATTCAACTTAGAAAAAGTTAAATCTATAAAAAAATTGAAAAATAAGCTCGATCCGGAAGACCTTGTTAATTCATATCGTTTAATAAGAACAAAAATGCGATATTGGAGAGTTTTACTGCTTTTTTCAATAGCAAAACTACTATACAAACCTTAACTACGAGGAAATAAAAATGATTAAAGAAAACTTGAAAAATTTAAAAGATTTGATAACAACTGGTCCCTCAGGATCAGGTTTATTCGCTCCCGATCAGGAGAATCTATTGGAGCCAATCACTAATTTAAAGGTTGAAGATGACTTTGAGCGATGTATTCAATGTGGGTATTGTCGTCAAGTATGTAGAGTATACAATTCAACTTTTAATGAAATGGATTGTGCTAGTGGCCGTAATAGAATTATGAAATCATTATCATCAAGAAATATAGATTTCGATAAAGAAAAAATAATAGATTCTCTATATCGATGCATGCTATGTGGTAATTGTCATGAAGTTTGCCCTGTTGGAATAGATACCCTTGAAGTATTTCATAATTTTAGAAGAGAGTCTGTTAAAAAAGGTGTATTTCCAGAAAAATTAAAGGTATTAAGAGACTCAATAGTAAAAAATAAAAATCCTTTTCTTGAAACTGGAACTGATAGATTTAACTGGTGTTCATCAGATGCATGTAATGAAGGGCATATTGCTTATAATCGTGGTAAAGAACTTTCTGAAAAGATAAAATCGGGATTAGTAGCTGACAATAATGACGATTTAGTGGGCTATTTTGTGGGATGCACTTCCGCCTACAGAAATAATGAATTGGTAACAGCCACATCTCGAGTTTTAGATAAGCTTGGAGTTGAATTCATAGTTTTTCCTGATGAAGTTTGTTGTGGTTCTGTACTATTTCGGACAGGACTAAATGACGATGCTCTTGAATTAGTTAATCATAATATTACTATGATTCGTGAGTTGGGCATTAAAACACTAGTCTTTTCATGTGCTGGATGTTTATCAACTTTTACTAAAGAATACACTAAATATGCTAAAGGCAATCTTGGATTCGATCTCTATCATTTAACTCAGTTTGTACCGAAAATAGCAAAGGAAAAGAATCTTACTATTAAGTATAGAAAACGTACTAAAGATAATCCTTTAGTTGTTACTTATCACGATCCATGCCATTTGGCAAGGTATTGTGACATTTACGATGAACCTAGGGAACTTATTAATATGATTGAGGGCCTTAAATTAATTGAGATGAAACATAACAAAAAAATGGCTTGGTGTTGCGGAGCTGGTGGTGGAGTAAGGGCATTATATGGAGAAATTTCAACAGATATTGCTAGTAACCGATTAGATGAAACTACTGCTTGTTGGGAACATATTAATGAAGACAGGCTAAAAGAAGCTTTAGAAACCGAAGCTGAAACCCTAGTTAGCTCATGTGTTTTTTGTAAGAATAACTTATCTTTAGCATCAAAAGAGGCAAACTCTGGACTTCCAGTTTTAGATCTCTCTCAAATTCTCGAAGAGAGTGAATTTTCCTAAAATATTTATTTTATATATATAATCTACTTTTTTTTTAAAACTTCATAAAATTTCTTTTGTAATTATTTCTAGGTAGTTATTTATTACAGCCAAAAACCGAACCACTGCAACTGAATTTACACCAATAAGTGAGATTTAGTTTTAATAATGAACGACAAAACTATTATAAAAATATTAGAAATCTCAATTGTGAGGATAATATAAATGCTTTTAATTAGTAAATCTTTCTTTTTAATATGAGTGAGAAAAAAGAGAGCTCAAAGATTATCAGATTAGCTCATGGTGCGGGTGGAGTTTTACAAGAAGAATTAATAGATTTCATAACCAAAAACATTCCTTTTAAAAATGTTAATAATGGTATAGGCGTTGAGGATTTAGATGATGGAGCTACGATTCCATTAAAAAATTATGATATGGAGCTTGTTGTAACAGGAGATGGTCACACAGTATACCCACTCTTCTTTCCTGGAGGAGACATAGGAACATTAAGCATTTGTGGGACAGTTAACGATCTATTAATGATGGGTGCTAAACCATTAGCGCTAACATCCATGATTATTATAGAAGAAGGTTTTGAGTTTAATAAATTAGAGAAAATTGTAAATTCAATGAACATAAAGGCAAAAAAGGCAAATATTGCTATTATTGCTGGAGATACTAAAGTTATGCCTCGAAGTACGTTAAATGAAATAATAATTGCAACAACGGGTATAGGGATCAAAGATAAAAAAATAAAAATTTTAGATAGTAATCTAAAAGTTGGAGATCAAATTATCCTAACTGGAAGTATTGGAGATCATGGAACAGCTTTAATGGCTTCCCGAGAAGGTTTAAATATTACTACTGACCTGAAATCAGATATTTCACTATTACTTGAAATTTATAATAAATTAAAGTATGATATTAGTAATAATTATATCCATGCGATGAAAGACCCAACACGTGGAGGTATTGCTGCAGCTTTAAATAATTGGGCAGTAAAATCAAATGTTAGCATTTGGATTGATGAAGAAAAAGTTCCAATTAAAAGACAAGTTGAAGCGATATGTGATATGTTAGGTTTAGATCCTTATAATATCGCATGTGAAGGAAAGGCTATTATAGCAGTAGATCCAATTCACTCTGAAGATGTATTAGCAAAAATAAGATCGACTAAAATTGGAAAGGATGCGGAAATAATCGGTGAAGTAAGAGTAGATAATCCCAAGAGGGTGTTCATAACAACAATAGTAGGTGGGACACGGTTTTTAGACATGCCTTTAGGTGAACCAATTCCTCGAATCTGTTAACCATTAGAATTGTTTTTTTTAATTATCAGTATCTAAGTATTTATTTTTTTTTCTTTTATTTTTTATGGTCGGCATACCGA
>CAZRBD010000091.1:0-16131 GCA_964598265.1 uncultured archaeon | reverse complement strand
TAGAATAAGTCACAGGTCAATAGGATTTAAACTTTAAAATCCTTTGCTACTGTTAATTAGAAAAAGTTCTTAAATTTCTTTTTTATCTAAATTTCTTCATGAATAAAGGCTGAAAATTCTAGTTTAGTTTTGAAAGAAGAATTTGGAAATTAGTTTACATATTAATTAAATTTTAATAAGAAATTTTAATTATAAAACATTTTACATTTTAATTGTTAATTAGGGTTTACTTTTATTGCCAGTTAGCGGATTAAAAGTTCATAGGATTACATCATGGATGCTGGTTTTATTAGCACTTCTAACAGTTTTATTTGGATATATTTCATCTCGCCGATTATTCCCTCCTTATCAATTATTCGTCTTCCTCCACCTAGCAATCCAGTGGATTTTAATTAGTATAACTGTCTTACATCTTATTCTTTCAAGGAAATATATGAAACTTAAATTGCATCGGATAATAGAGGGGCTTAGGAGTGAAAAAGCATACTATACTAGTCTTTTACGATTAATACAACGAATTACTAAATGGGCTATTATTATATTAGCTATTCTTATTGGAATATCAGGCTTGTTATATTTTGAATGGTATGCCCTACTTTTCGGCGATTTCTTTCTTTTTGATTGGCATATTGACTATAATCTACTTCTCTTACTTTTCCTCATAATTCATATTGGAATTGGAGCAAAATTCTACTTAACTCGGAAAAAAATAAATCACTGGAGTTTAAATCTATTAATTTTTTTAGTAAGTAGTTCTTTGATGATCACTGTAGGTGTTGTGAACATACCCCCTGGTCGCCAATCATTTGATGTGAGAATTGGTAATGAGTTATATAATTTTGATCCTGTGAAAGATCAAATTCAAATCAATAGTTCTCGACCAGACGTTTTTCAGCCAGGATCTTTTTCTCTCTTTGATGTTCTGTTGTATCTTAATTCTACAGGTGAAGTCAACATCACATATCACTTTGATGCGAGCATGAATACTTATATTATTGATATGTTGAATGGAGAAGTAAATTGGTGGTATTATGCTTATTATAGTGGTGGCTCACTAGAACCTAATGCTGTTCGTATAGACTTTTATCCGTGGAAACCTGAAACAACTCTCATAATGTTACAAGCAGAACAATCTCTTATTGATGATATATATTCAACTTTTCAAGAGGAAGTATCAAATCTTGCTGCTAATAATGGCACAGTAATTGTCCCTGTTGTTACTATAAATGGGCGTACTTTTAATCAAGAATTTTATAATATCTCTGTTTCAGTACATAATCTCAGAAATGACACATTCCAAAATGGGGTCATCACCGCAATGGATATTGTAATGTCTTTAGGTGACTTAGGTCATATTACTTATGAGCTTAATTGGTATGAATCTTTTAGAGGAGCGTATTATGTTCATAGTTATTTTGTAGAAAAAATAAACGATGATGAAACTATTGGACGATGTGGCTTCTTATATGAAGTAGGAGACAATGATTTTAAGTATCCTGGGCCAAATTATATTTTTTTAGCCTCAGATGAAAGAGTAATAATCTCCCCAGAATATTTAAGATTTTTTTGGGACTGTCTCTGAAGTTAATTACGTTTTAATTCCATAATATAATTTTCTAAAATTTCAATTATCCTTTCTTTATAACATGTCTGCTCAGGGTAATTGTAACTGAATGTTCGCCAATATGGACGCTTATGACCTACCTTCAATTTAATCCCTTTCATTTCTGTTTTATACGAATTGGGGTCAATTTTAGTCGCAATCTGATCTGCTATAATATACCAATGATATTTCGTTCCAATACTAGCTCCACTATTTGTCGGAGCCAAGTTGTGCCTAGTTTTAACACTATTAAATGTAAAATTCCATTTTTCAGGTGTTATTTTAGTCTCAAACCATTTACCGTTATTATAATTCCAAGAATGTGAATTACCTATTTTCATACCGGTGTAAACTTTATTCTTATAAGTTTTTAGAGTATTATACATGACTTCTATCAAAATTGAAACATATAATTATGAAGGTGAGTGTCAAGATGTATAAAAATTAGAAAGGACACAAGGATTATTGTTAAATATACAAAAAAAAATAAAAAAAATAGAATGTTAGGAGTCTATAATTTCTTGACGATTAAATCAGCTAATCTATTAGAATAACCCCATTCATTATCATACCAGCTTACAACACTAACCATATTACCTATGGATTTTGTCCATAAACTAGAAAAAATTGAACTTGAGGGATTTCCAATAATATCACTACTTACAATTGCATCATCAGTATATTCTAAAATTCCTTTTAGGGAACCATTTGCGGCTTCTTTCATTTTTTCATTGACTTCTGCAGCAGATGCAGTTGTATTTAAATTACATTTTAAATCTACTACTGAACCATCTGGTGTAGGAACTCTCATTGCGATTCCGTCAAGTTTTCCATTTAATTCTGGAAAAACTAAACCAATTGCTTTTGCTGCTCCTGTAGAAGTAGGTAAAATGTTAGCAGCAGCACCACGACCTCTAATCATCTTTTCCGGAGCTCCTGCTCGAGCTGTGTCAACAGTTCTTTGGTCGCCTGTATATGAGTGAATTGTCGTCATTATACCGCCTTGAATACCAAAGTTATCTTGTAATACTTTGACAATTGGCCCGAGACAATTTGTAGTACAACTAGCGTTACTGATAATTTTATGATCAGAAGTTAATTTATCATCATTACAACCAAGTACTACTGTAAAATCCGGATTTACAGCAGGAGCAGAAATCAATACCTTCTTTGCTCCAGCTTCTATATGCTTAGCAGCACCTTCACGTTTTACAAAAAAACCTGTTGATTCTAATGCAACGTCAATATTATTACTAGCATGAGGTAAATTTGCCGGATCTCTCTCAGCTGTAATTGGAATTTCTTTACCATTGATAATTAATGCTTTTTCTTTAGCTTCGACAGTACCTTTAAATCTACCGAAAACGGTATCATATTTTAAGACATAAGCTAAGTATTTTGGCTCAAATAAGTCATTTATTGAGACAACTTCGATATCATTAGGATACTTTGCAGATAACGCTCGAAAGAAGTTTCTTCCAATACGTCCGAAACCATTTATTGCTACTCTTTTTGCCATTTGTTTTCACTTTATTTATTTTTGATTTTAGTTCTTTTTATTTGAAAATCAACTTTAATATGTGGTTGATAGTTTTTTAATTTTTTAGTTTTGTATTTTTCTACTTAATCAGACTAAATAAAATGAAAAACAATATAAGAATAAATATAATATTAATTGTCAAGAATTTAATTAATGGCTATTCTGATTTAGTTTTAAAAATATGAAAACAAATTTTTCACATATTAAAAGTTGAATATTATCAGAAATTAATGATATAAAACGAGTTTTATATGGCTTAAAAAGAAAAGATTTTGTAATCAGTGCTTTCAGAAGTCAGTTTGCTGTGGAAAAGTTCAACAAGGCAGCCTTAAACCTCTTGGGAGTAAAGGTTGAAAAAACACATACACCAGCAAGTATACTAAAATCAATTATTCTTGGAGAAGAAATACCAATCAACAAGGAATCAGTTAAGGAAATTCTCTTAAAAATTATTAATTATTCAGGTTTATTTGAAGATGAAGGTGTTAAAACAAGATATGGAATTTCTAAAGAAGAAATGCTAATGATTCCCGAACAAATTTACACTTCCTTTGAAGATATTAAGCAATTTATTTTAAATCTTCAAAAAATTGTTGATCTCTATCTGAAATTCTGGAATGAAACTTTTAATATCAATGAGATTGAATTTAAAGAATTAAAAATATTAAAAAAATTAAATAAAAAGTTAAAGAAATGGACATAGATTTATCGTTTATTCAAAATGCAAATTTTTTAGGGAGTGTAAAGGAATATCTTGAGAAATTATTCCAACTAGATCTAAAAATTGAGGGTATTCTCTTATTTGGATCTTTGGCTAGAGGTGAAGCGATATATTCCGAGAGAGAAATAAGTGATATTGATTTAATCGTAATTTTTTCTGATGGTGAACTTCCTATTGATCATATAGAAAGATCTAAAATAAAAAGAGAGCTAATGAATTTAGCACTTCTAGGTTTTGATTCAATATGGATGACAAGAACAGAATTTGAAAAATCTGTACAGATTAAAATGGATATTATTTTAAGTTGTTTAGATGAAGGTAAGATCTTATTTGATCCATTTGATTTGATAAAAAATCAAAAAATTAAATTAATTCGAGAACTAAAGGAAAAAGGCGTAAAAAAGAGAAATAACTATTGGATTTGGCCATTAAGAAAGTTAGGAGACGAAATAGAGTGGTAAATCTTAATTTTTAACAGTTTTAATGCAAATAAAACTAAGAGCAAATCTTAATAACTTCTCTATTAAACTATTTAATTTTAATTTAATGGGACACTTGTTTTAAATTTTTGAAAATGAATTGAATCTTAAGCTAATAATATGAAGGAATTTAAGTTAACAGATGGGGCAATATTTAACTCATTTACATTTGTAAAAGGGATTGGTTTAAAAACAGAAACAACCCTCAAAGAATTAGGAATAAATTGCTGGAATGACGTGATAAAAAAGCAGTGTCCTGAATTGTTTCCAAAAAAAAAATGGCATGCCTTATGGAATGGCGTCAATTCAGCCATAGACGCACTAAAAGTTCTCGATGTTTCCCAATTAACAAGTCTCATACCAAAAACACAACATTGGAAGATGATCCCAAACTTTATTGACCGAATCGCCTACCTTGATATTGAAACGACGGGTTTAAGTCCTCGATATAGTCATATCACGACAATTGCTGTTTATGATGGAATAAAAGTTCATAATTTCGTCAGAAGTGATAATCTAGATGAGTTTTCCACGTTTATTTCAGAATTTCCGGCAATAACAACTTTTTATGGCAAGGCTTTCGATATTCCATTTATCAAGCAAGAAATGGGGATCTATTTTAATCAGATCCATTTTGATGTGTGCTTCTTACTCAGGAAATTAAAGATAAAAGGAGGATTGAAAAGAATTGAGAAAAGATTTGGAATCTTACGTGGAGGACTCGAAGATTTGGATGGGTATTCTGCGGTGCTCTTGTGGAATAAATTTAGGAAAACCAAAAAAAGAAAATATCTCGAAACGTTATTAGCCTATAACAATGAAGATGTTATCAATCTCGAGTTCCTCTTATATCAAGCATACAATCTTTTGATAGAAAAAGAGCTTCTCTTTACATCCCCTTTAGAACTTCTAAAAAAGAAGATAGAAAACCCTTTTCAAGCGAATAAACGGGTAGTAGATGAAATATTAGGGAGAAGTACCAATTTATACAGTTAATTTAGATATTCAGGAAAGAAATTCTTAAAAATTGAAAAGATGATTATAAATTAATCAATAGTCGGAAAGCATGGAAAAAAATGAAATAATTCCAAATGTTGAACAAATCACCCCTCGAATCTGATTTAAAAATGTTCTCCATAAAACCTGAAGGTAAACAATTTATTGTGTATAGCGATAATAGAAACATCGGCTTAAAAAAAATAAAATCCACAGGAAATTACTTAAATTAATCCAAAAAGAAGAGAAGGGTTTTATTTTGCATGTTGGTGATATAGTTTTATGGAGTCTGGCTTGGAAGTCTTTTTTTAGAGATTTAAAGTATGCAGATATTAAAGTTCCATTCTTTTATACAAGAGGAAATCATGATAACAAGCTTTTTTTTAGAAAATTATTCAAATTAAAGCGCTCTTATTATTCAATAAATTATGGATTTGCTCATTTGATAATACTCGACGATAATAGTGGAATCCTTGATAAGAAGCAATATGAATGGTTATTAGATGATTTAAAAAATCACAATGATTATAAATGGAAAATTGTTTTTGCTCACAAACCTCTTTATAGTGGTGCTAATCATGGAGTAAAGAAGCATTTAATTGAACAACTTAAACCTTTGTTAACCGAGTTTAATGTTAAGTTATTTATTAGCTCACACTATCATAATTATGAACGATTACATGAAAGGGGGACAACTTATATAGTGTCTGCTGGAGGAGGTGCTCCTTTAACGGAATTAAAGAATAATATACCTCAGTTAATAAAACATGAGACAAATTACCATTTCTTAGTGATTTCCATTGGGTTAGATAATATAAATATTGTAGTAAATGATATTGATGAAAAAGAAATTGACAGTTTTAAAATTTAATGTTAAGAAATCGTCAGAGATAATTCATAATGATGAAAGAGAATTTAAATTAATGATGCCTTCAACAGATGCACATTGGTTCCAAGAGAGAGGGATAGAAACAATTATAATTGGAACTGGTCTAGGTGACAATAATTGTCATGCTGCTGATGAATTTGTATATATTGAAGATTTGATAAATACTACTAAACTTTATGCTCTTACAGACAGCACTAAATTATCTTAAATAGTTTTTTTTAAATTATCATTTGCACCTACTTTTGTAGAGCTTTCAAAGCTATTTCCGTAGCTATTTTTGCTTCTTCAGCTTCAACCATTCCAATAACAACCGCGTGGATATTATGCTTAGAAATATAATCATATGCTTTTTGTGGTTCTAATTTCCCGGCGGCTAGTGTTTTCATTCCCATAAATGAGAATTGATTACAATTATCTACTATATCCTCTAATTTTCTTTGAACTCCCATCATCATTCCTTTAATGTTGAAAGGAATCAAAAAACTCTTTACTTTTATATTTTTTTCTATTGCGAACTGAATTGTTGATATTGGGTTATGAGTTGCTATACCCGGAATTATTCCTCGAGATGAAATTTCATCCAATAGTTTAGTAAGTCTTTCATTTTTGCTATCCGAAATAGAACCATGAACTTTGCTATCCGAAATAGAACCATGAACGTAAATAATTTTTGCTTCAAGTTCGATTAATTCCTCTATTCCTGGATTTGGGCCGGGCAAAGTTGAGCCAGTAATAACATAATCGTTATAGGTTTCTTTCATTATTTTGCTTGCTTTATTTATCTTTCCGAACGGAATTACTCCTGTTCCACGCCCTCCAGCTTCATAACAAGCTTCCATTATTTTCAACATGGCATCAACTTTAAATAAGAATTTCTTACGGTATATCGGAGCCATTTTTCCAAATTGGTCTGCCCCAGCAAACGGAGATACGCCAGTTGACACAAGTGGAATATCTGTACCTTCTATTTTACAGTATAAACGTTCTGCCATATATTATCATTTAAATTTTTTATTAATGATATTTAACCTACATTTTACTTTTTGCATGTTCTATGTTTTTCATAATAGTTTGTACAAGTGGATTTTCATGTGCTCCGACATTTCTTAATATTTGTATTGCTTCTTCATATTTTTTTATAGCTACCGCATAATTTCCTTGAAAAAAATCAATTGTACCAATATTATGTACTACCCCGGCAATGCCTATAACATCCCCGACCTGTTGATATAATGCTAAAGCTCCTTCATACATTTTTAGTGATTCCACAAAATCTTTTTGATCTTCTAAAATCATACCAATGTTTTCAAAACATTTAGCTTGTAACTGGGGTTGTTTAATTTGTATACTAATTTTAGTTGCTTCTTCAAATACTTTTAAAGCTTTTTTAGAGTCTCCCTTCTGACGATATACTTGACCAAGATTAACAAGAATATTAGTCTTCCCTGGCTGATTTCCAACCTTTTCAAATAGTTTTATAGTCTTTTCCCATATTTTTGTTGCTTTAGAATGATCTCCTTGGTAGAAATATATTGATCCCATATTACTATAGCTGGTTGCTTCTGTTAATGGATCATTTAATTGATTTGCTATTAATTGGGCTTCTTCGAAATATTTCATTGCTTCTGAAAAAGCACTAAGATTCAAATGGATTAGTCCAATATTATTTAAAGTCGATGCTTTTTTTATCAAATCTCCAATTCTTATAGATAAATTAAGAGCTTCTTTTAGAAGATTGAGAGCTTCAGAGAACCGACCAACAATACGAAATAACTCTCCTAAAACGTTTAAACAAGCGATTTTACCATCAAGATCGAATAATTGGTCATTAATTTTAAGAGATTCTTCATAATTCTTATAAGCTGCATCAATGTTCCCTAAACTTGTTTGAATCATCCCAATTATCATTAAAATATCTGCTTTATCAGATAATTTTCCCAATTGATCAAATATTTGAACCGCTTCTGTTGATTTTTCTAGGGCTATTTCATTATTTCCTAAATTTTTCTGTATAGTCCCAATGTTTCTGAGAACAACAGCCTTAGCAAAAATATCATTTACTTTTTCAAATAAAAGTAAGGCTTCCTCTAAATATTTCAAAGAATCGGTGTATTTCCCCCAAGCATTATATACATTTGCTATATTATTAATACAAGCAGCTTTCCATTCTGCTTTATCTGTTTTTTCAGCAGACTTTAAAGCTTGTTTATATAATTTCAAAGCTTCAGAAAAATTACCTTGCTCATGGCGAACTTTACCAATAAGATTAAGCGATTTTATAGTCATAATTTGATTCTTACTATGTTTTGAGATACGAAGCAGTTCTTGAGCACAGCGAAGAGAGTCATTCATCAGATTAAAATCAAAATATATGGTTTGGGCAATATGATATTGCAACATTTCATCTGGAGCATCAAGGTTCTCACTAAACCAATTTGAGGGTGAAATATTAAAATTCTCTTGGTTAATATTGGGTTTAATTGTAATTAGTTGCTTAGCCATTCTAGAAGTATTAACATCTACGCGATATACTTTATTAACAAAATTCATATTCTTTATCTCTAAAAGGATTTTATTAATTTTATCAGAACTTTTTGAAGCGTCTTTATCGTTTGATTCAATCTCATAAAATTTCTCTTTCCCACCATCATCCCGAACAAAATCCACCCAAAAAATACTTTCAATGTTCTGTAATATCTTTAATGTTGGAACGATATCGAAATCGTCACTTCCAGAATAGCCCATTACCACTAAAGATCGCCCCTTTGAAATATTATCAAATAACTGTCGTTTAAAAGGTTCGACTTGGAATACACTCATACCTTCCTTATTTGAGCCAAAGGCTTGAATAGTTGCTACTAGCGTGTCTCTTGTATTTTCATCAGTAATTATATTCTTTGTGGAACCATGAATTTTATACAATGATTTTATTTTTTGTGAAAATAGCTCAGAAGGATCCGCATATTGAAAAAAATCATCCTTAGTGATAATTACTTTAATTTTCTCTTTAGGAATCCCAATTTGTATCAGAGCATGCTCAATTAAAAAATCAAAATTGGTTGTCATGACGAAATGTCCTTGATTAATCTTATCAGCTAGGAAAAAGTGTTGAATATTTGGTTTTTCACAGAGTCCGTAAAAATCGATAACCTTTAGTTCGGGATCTAGGTTATCTCTTATTATTTCTACTAAAGCTTCAAAGCGGAGTTCATTGATTTCTTTAATCTTTTCTATTTCTGATTGAGGACATGTAAAATCAATTATCTCATTCATCATTGAACGTCCAGCTGGTTGACAAGAAGGGGTGTCTACAGAGCATCCCGCTCCAACAAGAAATGTTAATTTTGATCCTTTTTTGAATACATCATTAATTGTTAAATTTGCCTTTTTCATATTATCATCTAAATCTCTTACAATGATTTAATGTTTCCTAACAGAATTTGTGTAATAATTTTTAAATTCTAAAAAAAGTATTTACTATATTTTAAATGAAATTCTGAGTTAATCATCTTATGAATAGTCAAGAATTAATTTTATATGAAGTAAAAGACCGCGTGGCTACAATTACAATAAATAGACCAGATAAGGCGCACGCATTCAGTATCAATATGCTCCAAATGATGCATAGTAGCTTATTAGAAGCGGATAAGGATGAATTGGCTAAATGTATTTTAATCAAGAGCACTGGAAAACGTTTCTTTTCGGCAGGGTATGACCTAAAAGAAATACAGGGAGCCCCTGAAAATGCCTCTAAAATTACAGAATGGGGTAGAAAAGTAAATGAATCAATGCTTATAATGAAGAAACCAATAATAACCCAAGTTAAAGGGATTGCGGTAGGCTTTGGAGTTCTGATGATATTAGCATCTGATCTAAGAATTTTCGCAGATAGACCAATAGATGAACTATATTTAAGACTTCCGGAGATTGCTATTTCAGCATTTCCACAAACAGGAGCAACTCTTTTGCCATTATTAGGTTTTGGGCTAACTTTTGCTAAAAATTTGTTATTTACTGCTGATAAGGCTGGATTAGAGGAGCTTAAAAACATTAATTTTCCCACACGAATTTTTCCTCTTGATTCTATAGATCTTGAAACTAGAAAATTCTTAAAAGTTTTAACTAAACACCAAACTGAATTCTTATTCTTAATAAAATCCATGTTAAATATCATGAATAAAGATTATATTAAATCATGCTTCGATTTAGAAGATAAATGCGGAAAAGTCGCTTTTGCGAAAAAATCTATGAGAGAGTTAGACGATTTTATAAAGAATTTGCATGGAAAATTTCCTTAAATCAAAATGGTTTAAATATTTTTTATAGATTTTTATTACATATTGTTATTATTGGGCTCCAAATATGGAAGATTCTTTATTTCCATCAAAGTTCCTGTGGCTTTGATTAATTTTTGAAATTCAGGTCCAGGGATCTGCAATGTTTCAGTATTAATATTTGGATGGCAACAAATCTCATCTGCATTCCATATATATTTATCTACAATGAAAATCACCTTGTTTTGAGTATCATTGACTAATCCAATTGGAGAAACCGCACCTGGAGTAATGCCTAAATTTTCAAAAAGATCTTCAGACCCAGCAAACCCAATTTTCGGAGCACCTATTATTCTGCGAAACTGTTTTATGTTTAACCGTTTTTCATGAGGAATTGTTACTAAATATAATTGTCCTGATTTCTTGTTTTTGAGAAATAAGTTTTTGCAATGAGTTCCCGGGATATGTCCACAGTGCTCTTTAGCTTCAGCTACAGTAAATACTGCTGGGTGATTGTGCAAGATATATCCAATACCATGATCAGCCAACCACTGTTTTAAGGAGTTCTCCATTTTCTCATCATCTAATTATTTGATTTGTATTATACCTAAACAAACTGAATTTAACGAGCTCTAAAAAAGTTACTGACTATGGTAATTAAAAATAGGAAAGATTAATTAAGTAAAGATAATATTTGATAAAATTAAGATTCTTCTTCAGTTTTTCCTAACAAACGTAATACGGAATCTGCAAGCTTATTTTGAGAACGAGAAACGATTCCTTTGATTTTACCTTCCTTACCAAGAACTCTTAACATAATTCCATCCCACACAGAAGAAGGATCTCCTTTTATATGTTTGAAACGATCGCGGAAGACTTTCACACTTATATTTTCATAATCCGGAGCGGCTTCAGAGCACTTAAAACAGAGAATACACTTATCATTATCTACAATTACTTTTTTTCCCTCTCGAGACATAGCACTTACAGCACACACATCGCAATACTCGTCAATTATTTTAATATCCTTCTCATCACAAGTTACTGTTATAGAACCCTCAACAACTTTACGTACTTTTTGTCCATTGTCAAGTGTTCTTACTTCTTCTTCAAATTCCGGAAGTGAACCGTTTTCCACCAAATTTAACTTCTTTTCATCATTAATAAAAAGTTCTAAAGTATATCCTGGGCATATCCAAGTGCAACAGCCGCACCAAACACACTTTTCTGTGTCTACCACGATTTTTTTATCGGATTCCATCTTCATTTCTTTTGGAGTTCCAATGGCAGTTCGTTTTAATAGTTCATCGTAAATTGAGACAGTAACGGGGCAAACTCGATGACAGAAACCACATTCGACACATTTGTCTTCATGATAACGCAACACCATGACATGGCTTAGCATTTTGTATTCATAATCGACTGTATTATCATCTACTTGAATGGCTTTTTTACTCGGCAAACTCATTTTTTCATTCTCGATTAGAATTTTAAATTAATTATTAATAATTCATATAATATAATAAAAGTTACAATTAAGATCTCAGCTTAATATTTCAGCCAATATTTAATTAAGAATATATTTATATAAGATATTTTTTGTCCTAAATACATCTTCCATTTTGTGATATATAAATCTTTTTAGTTCCCAGAGGAAGATAAACAAAAAGCTTTTTCAAAAATTAGACAAATTTACTATTTTCTTCTCCGCCCTAGAATTTATTAATCTATTTTAATGATAATAATTATCGATTTTTTTAATAAATTAAAAGAAAATAAATTTGATGTTAGATGGAATTGGGACTTGGATCAATAGCCTTCATTTATGATGCAATAGAAAACGGAAAATTTTCTAATTCCGTTGATTTACTCCTTAATTCAATCGAAAGAACATTTCATTTTGCGGAAGAAAATGATCTAAAAATTTGTGAAATTATTTTAGATCCACCAGAAATATTATTGAGTGAAGATAGACAGAAATTTATTGATATGTGCGATTCATTCCCAAAGATAAAAAAACAATTCCACGCTCCATTTGCTTATTTGAGCCTATGTACTCGAAATCCTTGGATATTACAAGCGTCTTTAGAATGTTATATTACATGTGCTGAAATATGTAACGAAATTGGGGCTAAGTTGTATACTCTTCATCCTGGGAATGCAAAGTTTCTGCATCATTCATATAATAGTATCAAAAATCAATTAGTCGAATCAATTGATAAGTTATTGAATGAAATCAATGGCATGGGTTTAATTACGTGTATCGAAAATATGCCAAAATTTGCTGGTTTTTTTTTAAATGTAAATGAAATTAATGATTTCTATTCTAAGGTAAATCGAAGAGATATTTATTTTACCTGGGATACAGGACATTCTTGGTCATGTTATGACGATATTGATAAATTATGGGAAAACCAACATAAGCGTATAAAGAATATACACTTAGTTGAAAATTTGGATAATGCCCTAGATATTCATCCCACATTAGGAATGGGCGTTGTTGATTTTCAGAAAGTTTTTGATCTCGCGGAAGAATATAGTTATAGAGGAGCTATGATAATGGAACTTCATAAAGTCGAAGATTTACTACAAAGTATCGAATTTATTAGACAATTTTTTTAATTTAAGCATGTTAAGAATAAGGATCAGCAAAAATATCGTGCCAAGGAAGGTTAAATGTGAAGACAGTAAATTCTACCACAAGGAATATGAATAAAACTATGATCAATACTTTAAATCGTTTACTATACTCTAAATTCTTAAGTTGTTGTTCAAAAATGCTTATTGAGATTCCTGTAAGATAAACTATTATTTGTGCGTAAATTATCTCAACAATATCAGGACGTTTACCGTAAAACATAGCTAAAGTTAAAAAGAGGATAAATATAAACCAGGCAATAATGATGGCAGATAACATGTGTGAAAAGAAGAATTTAATTTTGTCCTGTATCTTTTTACGAAAAATGAAATATTCAATGAGAGTCAGTATTATATATGAATAAAATCCGTTTTTAAAATGCTGATAAACACTTTCATTTATAGGACTAAAGAGGGAAAAAATTATGTTAGGAAACCATTTATACAAATAATGTAGAAGAATAAAGATACCTAATAATAAAAGACTCCTAATATACACATATTTCTTATCATTTATATACAATTGAGGTTAACTCCCTTTTATTAGAAACAAAAATACAATGAAGTTAATAAATATTATGTGAATTGAGTAATAAAATTGTATATTATCTAAAAATAGATAAAATTTTTAAAGACTAAAAAAGAGATTAATTAGCACGAATTTCACTCTAATTTTTCAGAATATTCGAAAATACATTAATACTTAGACTGTAATCATTCTCTCCAATTAGATATCTAACAATGATTTCTGACATCCTTTTTAAAAAAAAAAAGTTAAGAATGAATTACCTCTTTTTCTCGATTATAAATATTTATGAATGACATCAAAATCAGATAAATTAAAAGGTTTCAGAATCGCTCCTTTAATACCGAATTCATCAATTTTCTTTGCTACTTCAACACCAGGTATTGCTGTTAAGAAATAAATCGGTATTTCCATAGTTTTTTTATCTGATTGAATTCTTTTCAATATTTCATAACCATTGATATCAGGTAAGATAATATCAAGTAGTATTAATTTAGGGATGAATCTTTTTAATTCTTTAAGCGCTTTGAATCCGTTGGATACTCCCAAGCAAGAAATCCCAATTGAACTGAAATAACTCGTTAATAAATTAATTGTTTCAAGGTCGTCTTCAATAAGTAAGATATCATATTTCTTTTTATTATCAAGGACAACATCGCTTTTAGTTTCAAATTTATCTAAATGGTCTATTATCTTGTTTTCAAGAATTCCAACTTGCACTAATACATTTTTCAATCTTGAGACTATTTTCTCGTCCAGTGTATCTTGATTTGTCACAATGATTAATTGTAAATACCCCTTTATTGAAGTTAATGGCTCTTTTAGCTCATGGGATAGACTCGAAAGGAGGTTGATATCAATATTTTTTTTTTTAATTGTAATTTTCGATTTGTAATCAATGAAGAATCTTAGAGATTCTCTTATCAATTTCGATAAGGTGGTGTAATCGTTATTTTTGGCAAAGTTAGACCATTCATCTTTAACTTCTTTGTTTACATATAAAGAGATCCTTTCTTTGTTATCATCATAAGAATCCTCACCTTTTTGCCATTTCTTAAACTTTTCAGTTATCCTGCCGCGCCAGATAGCTTGCTTTCCTGTTTCTTTTTCATAATCCTGCATTTGTTTAGTTTTCTTTAAATTGTTTGACATTGTCAGAAGATATTTGCTTTTTTTACATATTTATATTGTTTTACATATATTTAAAGTTTTTTACACATTTCAATTTGAAAGAATACTAACTATTTTATTCATATTTCTTTAGCAATTATTAATGGCTTTATTAAAAGGAAAAATAATTTCTCTCTATTTATGTGGATGGCTTACATATTTATAGATAAGCCCCCTGGATAAATTCATGGATTTATGGGAGATTATCAGGATATTAAAGCGTGAAAAAAATTAAAAAAAAAAATTAATTAGTTTTTATTTAACTCCTATAATTTGTGTTTTTAAATGTTTGTCCATTTTTAATGAATTTCTTAAATCTTCTACTAGTGAACCCAATTTGGTTGCTGTTGCTGTGACTTCTTCCATTGAAGCAGCTTGTTGTTCAGTAGATGCATTAATTCCTTCCATTTCGGCAAAAGAAATATTGATCTTACTGATAACATTAGATTTCTTCTGCGGCAGCATTTACTTCGCTAGCACTAGCTGCCATTTCATTAGCAATATTTGCTACATTTATACTAGCGCTCGAGGCAGTTTCAATCATACCTCTCATCTCTAAAGCTGTTTTTTCCATTTTTTGTTCCAAGAAAGGAATGACAGCAAAAAATAGGGAAACTACTCCAATAAATAAACCAAAACTTTCTCCAAAACTATCTGCTACATCTGCGTCCCAAAGTCCCCATTTATCGCTAAGGTTACCAAGACAATATAAGGCTCCACCGATCACAGAAAAAACATAGATAGCGTTAGTTGGGGTTCTTTTTTTAAAATATATATATGCTGTTACAAAAATTGCTATAAAAAAGAAAATAAAACCAACTAAATTCATGGCTCCATCAAGAAAATCTGTTGGGTCAATTTGTTGAGATAACATTTATCTTCTCACCGCCCCTCCTTATAATTTAATCCGATTTGTTTTCCCTTTATAACTTTACTGTAATATTCATACATAGCAATTACACACATAGAAATCCCCGCAATCATTATAAAAAAATGCTCCAAAAAATTGAAAAAATCAGGTAATGCAAAGGCTTCTAAGTTTGTGAATAGAAACACCAGGAATAGAGAATAGTAACCAGGTGCCCATTTCAAAATATCCCTCCTCTTTTTAAAAAGATAAGGAGAAAAAATAATCGGAATTGCACTAATTATTAGCATAATCAATTCATTAACTTCTAACTGTGGCATACATTATCAGCTCCATTTTTATTTTTTTTTTTATTAAATATATTTTTAATTTTTTTTGCTTAAATTTTTTTTTTTTATAAATTTTTTATGTTTTTTTTTAAATTAAAT
>CAZRBD010000090.1:13679-16137 GCA_964598265.1 uncultured archaeon | reverse complement strand
AGATAATGTATCTGCTAATGTAGTAAAAATGAAAGGTTTTATTCCCAAACTTAAGAGTCCCTTCACAGGTGCAGTACGAGCTGAGATTGTTCTTTTTCATGATATTTACAATAAAAGATATTCTGATAAGCAAAACTGTAGAAATGCCGCTGCAGGAATTGTAAGAAGAAAAGATGGCGTTGGAAGTCAAGATCTAAATCTCATATATTATGATGCGGTTAGCACTAATAATGATATAGTCTTTACTACCGAAATTCAGAAGATCAAATGGTTAAAAGAACAATACTTTCCGACAGTATTAACAAAGACAGCACACACTCCTCAAGAAGTTATCCAAGTAAGAGAAGACGTTATTAACAATATAAGAGCTACACTAAATTACGACATCGATGGACTCGTTATCAAAGGAAAGGAAATTGATAGCGAAGATATGAAGCGAGCTAAACCTATTAAGCAGATAGCATTTAAATTTCAAGCTGAAGGTATTGAAACTATTCTATTAGATGTTGAATGGTCTATTAGTGGACATCACTATACTCCTGTTGCTATCGTGGAGACCGTTCATTTAATGGGAAGTAATGTAAGTAGAGCAAGTTTAGCAAATCCAAATCTAATAGAGGATCTTAAAATTAAGATTGGTTCTGAAGTGTTCATTACAAAACGGGGAGATGTTATTCCTAAGATTGAGTATGTCATTAAGACACCTTCAAATGCGAAAAAAATTCCAATTCCTTCAGTCTGTGAGGTATGCACCACGTTATTGATAAATGAGGGAACGCAACTATACTGTCCGAATGATTCCTGTCCAAAGAGAGCTTATTATCGCCTAACCAGATGGATAAAATCACTTAATGTGAAGCATTTTAGTAAAAAGCTATTGATAAAGCCTTTATTCGATTCTGGTAAAATACAGACAATTGTAGATTTGTATCACCTTAAAGTTGGCGATTTAATAAAATTAGATGGTGTAAAAGAGACATCAGCAAAAAAAGCTTTAGAAAATTTATATTCGGAAATAACGGTACCCATAGCGAAATTTATTGGGGGATTTGCTATTGAGAATATCGGAGAAGATATGGTTCAGAAAGTAGTTGATGCCGGATTTGACACATTAGAGAAGATTAGAAACGCTTCAGCATTTCAAATTTCTGAAGTAGAAGGCTTCGCAGAAATATCAGCACATCAATTAACGGAAGGAATTTCTAGACTCTACCCACAAATGAAGGAAGTTTTAGACACTAATAAAATTAAAATTAAAGTAAAAAAAGTAGGAAGTAAATTAAGAGGAATGACAATTTGCTTTACTGGTAAATTAGAAATTATGAAGCGAGCAGAAGCAGAACAAATTGTGAAAGATAATGGAGGACAGACAAGATCAGATGTAAGTAAAAATCTTACTTATTTGGTTACTAATTCAACAGATCCTACAGCGAAGTATAAAAGAGCTCAAGAACAGGATACCAAGATCATAACCGAAAAGGAGTTTCTAATGATGATAGAATAATTATAATAGTGATTTTTTTCAATAGCCGAATTTTGTTTAAATTTAATTGAATCCTTTTTCCTGATGTTTCAGGATATCCTAACGTATTGGGAAGAAGAATAAGAAATTATTTATTGGTTTCTTCAAATATTCTGGATATGCCTACGAGCAAAATAAATGAAAGTATTGTATTTCAATATAAAACAATTTCAGTTGACCATCTGGATGAGCTTCAAGAAGATATCGATAAATTACGACGCACGGGAAAACTTAGTGACCATGAAATTTATAGGAGTTATATAGATACAAAGAAGTTTCAGGTTCCAGAAACCTTCCCAAATGCTAAATCTTTAATCGTCATGGCCGTCTTCACCAAACTAGTCTTAGTTAATTTTCACTTGGATGGAAAAAAACATGAATTTATGATACCACCTCAGTATTATGATGATGGTCTTGAATTAGAAGATTTGGAAAGTTTAGTTACAAATGAAATCATAAAGGAACCTGGATACAAAATTGAACGGACTACTAAACTTCACTTGAAATTATTAGCTGTTAGAAGCGGGCTTGGAAAATATGGGAGAAATAATATCTGCTATGTAAATGAGATGGGGAGTTTAATAAATTATATGCCTTCTTTACTGATTTTCAATTTGATGTAGATGATTGGACTGAAATTCAAATGATGGATTTCTGCAACAGTTGTACTATATGTATGTACAATTGCCCTACACACGCAATTCCTTCCTCATCTGAAGAAAATTTTGTAATTAACGTTGGAAAATGTATTACGCTTTATAATGAAATCGATGGTGAATTTCCACAATGGATTGATCCTGGGGCACATAATGCTTTAGAAGGTTGTATGAGATGTCAGTTTACAAGCACGGGTAATTCGAAATCAATTAAATTAACTGAACGGTTCAATGCTGTACAAGAAGAAAAAAAAAAAATGATATTAGAAGAAAAACAGGA
>CAZRBD010000090.1:4901-13669 GCA_964598265.1 uncultured archaeon | reverse complement strand
CTCGCACATATGCATCAAAAATGTTTCCTAGCTTTAGGAGAAATCTTGAAGTTTTATTGAAATAAACCTAATTAGATGGTTATATCAAATTTTTTTTATCATTAAAGAATCGTATAGAGAATATAATTCAAAATTAAATTGTTGTTTTTTATATTATTTGATAATGAATGAATAAGGAGTTTGTAGTGCATATTATCTTTTGAAAAAAAATAGAAAAAATAAATAATCTACATTATGAGATTCCTCAAAATTTATTGATATAAGGATGTAGATTATGTTATTGATTATAAAATTGTACAAAAGTCAATTCAGACCACTCGTCCTTAACTTCTAGAACTCTTGAACTTGATTCTCTTGGTTGTTTGACAGGAATTATAGATTTTGGATCTTTAACACGACCTATATCCATAACTCTCCTTTCGGGACCCTTTTTCGCTGTTTTAATAAAAACTACACATTTACCATCAAAATCTCTTATCCAACCATCCTTAAAGAATCCTAGGTGTTTTCCACTAAAACTATAGACCGAATCTTTTAAAACATAACCAACGCATTCACCATTAAATAGAAAAATATTACCATCGTCTTCAATATAAGCTTTTGGAGCACCAAATTCATCATAAAATGTGTTTGTCATAATAATCAGAGTTCACAACATCTTTTATCAATTATTATTATTTTTGATGTTAACATTCAAATACACACAACTTTTCCAATAACTCGTTCTAAGGACCAGATCAACTTAGAATTGAAAAAAAATTAGACATATATGTAAATACTTTTAGAGCATTATCAACATCTATTTATAAGAGTTAAATTTCTTTAGTTTCATACAAACTTTATCTTTAAAAAAAATAATACATTCAAAGAATTTGAAAAATGATGATAAAACAGAAAAAAACAGTATTAAGTTTTGTTATATTCGGATTAATCTTCTTTTCAGGATTTTTCAATGTAAATGGTGTATTCAATTTAGAATCAACAGAAAATATAGAGGATGATACTGGAGGTAATTTAACTACAGAAGTACCCTTATATAATGATGTCACGAATAATCCCAGCATTAATTCAAGAGTGAAACCTATAGATTTTACTGGTGAAGAGGTTTTAAAACCTACAGATTTTGGTGGAGAAGAATTTATAGAACCTAGTCCTTTTGAAAGTTCTGAAATAGAATGGCTCCCAATTGAGGAAACTTTAAAGAATACTCAAGGGGGTGTTGAAACAGGTGGTGAACCTACTACTACAGTTTCTTATGATGCAAAAACGGGAGTAGAGACAACATCTGACCTCGACTTTACGCTACAGCCAGAATTGATACAAGAAATTATAAAGTCAGTTGAACCATATGCTGGACTTCTTGGTGAAATAACCCCTGAATCAGTTGTAAATAATCCTTCTGGAGACCAAAGAACAGTGATATCTGGGCAAACTTCTTTTCCATGGAGAACTATTGTTAAATTATACATTACAACCTCATGGGGTAGTTGGGTTGGCTCGGGGGCAATAATTGACGATTATCATATATTAACTGCAGGACACTGTGCATATATACGTGATAATCCAGATTTTGGATGGGCAACAAGTATAAAGGTTGTACCTGCATGGGATACTTCCGATACTCCTTCTGATCCTTATGGTCATGCTTGGATGACTTATATGCGTTCATATACTGGATGGACTGTAAGTGGCGATTCCGACCATGATTGGGCAGTTATTACCCTTGATCGAAATATAGGAGCTTTTACCGGTTGGATGGGTAGAATGACAGCCGGATCCGGAAACAGTATATACACTCAAACAATGAATGTAGCGGGATACCCATCAGATGGTGCATGGACCGGAAACCGGTTAATATTTGACTCCAATACTGGACAAAGTGCTACATCAAATAAGCACTATTATTGGGCAGACACAGGAGGAGGAGAGAGTGGTGGTCCAGTGTGGAGATACGTAAGTGGTAATAGATATATTTTGACAACCCATGCATATGGGGCAGCCGATAACGGTAATCCTATTTATCCTAACTCTGGAACTCGATTAAATAGTGATAAATACAACAGAATTTTTGACTGGTTAGGTGCAGATTCTGCTCCTACTGACAAAGCAGATTTGGTCGATAGAGGATTAGCTTATTCCTCATATACTCCAAATCCGGTAACTCAAGGAGTTACTAGCTTTACTGTCTCGAGTGATATAAGAAATATTGGAACAGCTTCTTCAGGTGGTTTTTATGTTTACTACTACGCTTCTACAAATTCAATTATTTCTTCTGCTGATCATTTTATAGGGAGTGACTATGTATCTTCAATTTCACCTTTCAACTATCGTGATTCAAGTTGGACTGGAATATTTCCAGCAAGTATTCCAGCAGGAAATTATTATATCGGATGGATCATTGATGCCCCTGGTTGGGTAAGCGAATTTGATGAGACAAATAATAAAGCGAAAGAAACTTCAATGCTAACTGTCAATCCTGCTCCACCCCCACCTGGATATATCGAAGTACAAGTAAACGACGCACTTATATCAGGTCCGATTAATTTTGCTTATATTCAAGTTTGGGACGATACTAATGCACTTGTAAGAACAGCCTATACTAATTCGACAGGCTACTATAATATAACCGCAATGGATGAGGGGACATTTAATGTAACTGTTTCGAGACTGGGGTATCATACTCAAAAACAACTACAGACTATTACCAGCGCAAGAGATGATTACTTTCTTACTTTTGATTTAGTTCCTTATCCTCCAGATAGTTCATACATTGAAGTGCGTGTAAATGAGAGTCGAACTTATAATCCAATTGAGAATGCGTATGTAAGATGTTATAATGACTCTTCGGGTGAACTCTTTAGTACAGGTTATACAGATAGCTCTGGATTCTATAATATTACGGGATTATATATCGGATGGTGGTCTGTAAAAGTCACTTATCCAGGATTTCGTGAACAAGAGAAATACGATTACATTAACTGGAATAGTGACGATGATTATCTCTGGTTTTATATGGATCTCGATTTCCAACGAATTAATGGCTCTGTAGCGCTATTTCGTGATAATTTTCCGTGGTTTGTAAACTCTACGGAACCTATCTTAGCAAAGTATAACATTTCCTACGTAGTTTATAATTCATTAGATTTCGGATCTGTAGATTTAGCACAATACCAAAAAGTTATACTTGTTTCAGAACAAGTTCAAACTTTCTATGACCGATTAGAAGGCAATGTTACTTGGTTTGAAGATTATGCTGCAAATGGAGGAGTACTAGAACTTCATTCCGTAGACAGAAAAGGCAACCCAAGTTACCATAATGGAACCTGGAATCAATATCTATATCCTGGAGGTATAAACAAGACTTATAATGTAGAAGAAGTTGATAACAGTATCAATATGCCAATACATCCATTTATATTAAAGCCATTCTTACTCAACGAATCGCAAGTCGATGGGTGGATTGGAGGCGAATTTACGGTATACCCCTCACACGCGAGGGAGATATTGCTTGGTCCTAATGCAGATCCTATATTACTTGAATTTTCCTATGGATCAGGCTATATTGTAGCTTCTACTGGAACACTTGAATATAATGCTAACTATAAGGGAACACAACAACTTTTTGAAAATTTAATCATGTATGATCCATTGGCATATCACTATTCTATCAACGTTACCGCTCCATTAAGCTCGGACTCTTGGGAAGTCAATCAATCTTATCATATTGAATGGGATTCGACAGACAATTTTGCTGAAGTAAAAATAGATCTTTACAGAGGTGGAACATTTGTAGAGGAAATCATCGCAAATATTACCAATAATGGTGATTTCTTATGGTCAGTACCCGATCTCATTGATTCTACTCAATATCAGATAAAAATCATGGATGCTGCCTATACTCTTACTCTTGATTACGGTGAAATGTTTGAAATTTTTAATCCTTCTATCAACGTAACCAATCCGAAAGGGACTTCTACTTGGAATAAGGGGGCTTCTGAATATATTAATTGGACATCTCGAGGTACAATTCCAAACGTAAAAATTGAACTTTTTATGGACGGTATTCTCGAATTAGAAATTTCCCTTACTACTGCTAATGACGGCGCATACTTATGGTTAATGCCTTCAAATCTCACAACTTCTAGTGAATATTCGATAAAAATAACTGACGCATCTGTTTCTGTTACCTACGATTTTAGTCCAAATTTCTCGGTAGTTTCTCTTCCGGGAGGAATACCAGGGTATGATCTATTAATTCTATGCGGCATTTTAGTTGGAGTTTCATTGATAATTGTAAGGCGAAAACGGAAGAATTTAAGCATTCTTGAAAGTTAATTAGCGATAACTGAATAAAATAGATTTTAAATAAATATCTTTTTTTTATTTTTTATTCTAATTTTTATGTTTATAGAAAGAAAATCCTACTATATTTCAATTTTGTGTAGGGTTTTGCTACCTGCCCCTTCTGATTGTAAAAGTCGAACCTTTATTCCTTCCTTCAGAGCTTACCCATAACTTAAAACCATGTAATTTTATTAACTAATTAGAGATATACAGACCTAATCCGGCTCCCTCATTTCTTATATCAAATTTAGCGTTGTCTCTCTCTATTCGTCCAAATTTTTTGAAAATTGATCCTTGTTCTTCTTTTATCAATCCAATACCTGTATCTGCTATAGACAAATCAACAAAATTATTCTCTTCTTTTAATTTGATAAAAACTTTTCCATTTGGTGGTGTATATTTAATCGCATTAGAGAGTAGGTTCAACACAACTTGTTCTATTCTAAATTTGTCAAACTCAAGATATAAACTCTTAGGGAGATCCATTTCTATAGAAATACAACGCTGATTAGCATTAAAAAAAATCTCCTCTATACAATCATTTAAAAGTTCAATTAAATTTTCTTTTTGTATAGATAATTTTATAGTTCCAGAGTCTACTTTTGAAACACTTAATATATCATCAATCAACTTTTTCAATCTAAGTTCTCCCTTCAATATTAATTCTATGAGATTAATAACCTCTTCACTTAATTGGTCTTTATATTGTTCCAAAAGCATCTGCATGGCAAGAGAGATTGTACTTATTGGAGTTTGTAATTCATGTGAGACTCGTACGATAATCTCCTTATTTGCTTTAATGAGCGTCTTATATTTTTCATTTTCTTCAAAATTAAGATTTTCTGCTTGTGCAATTTGTGAAATGTCTTGAATGAAGTGAAGAAAAAGAAGTTTCTCATCTTTTGACTTCCAGTTAATAGGAAACACAGTTGATAAAATCTATTTGTTCAAATTTTTATCATAATACTTCCGTTCAACAGGTATACCCTTTTCTATGGATTCACCTAACGGGCATTCATTTATTGGCAATACTGTATTGTGGATTATCGTAGAACAATAGTGACCAACAACCTGTTCCACTTTAGCATTTAGGTCATCTAATAACTTATCGTTTGCCAGTAGTATGCGATGATCCTCATCAAGTAAAAAAGCTGGGAATGGAAAGGCATCTAAAAAAGGAATCAATAAAGATTCTGTTCCTAAATAAAGATTAAAACTTTTAAATTTCATAAGACATCAAAATATTTTGATAATAAATAACAGGACTAATTGATAATATCAAATTTAATTTTAGCTCATAGGTTATAATAGTTTTTGTTTATAAATTTAAAAGAATAAATCGTAATCGCTTTATCTGAAAAATTAGATACTAAAATAGTAAATTAAATTATTTTGTCAGCTATATCAGATTACATCATTCGTGATTAAAACTTGATATTGTTTAATGAAAATAAATCTATATTACATGATTGATTTTATAATATTAATAAAGAATACGTAATAGAAACCTCCCTAATGTTTGTTGATTATTTTTATTATCTAAAAGAAAGGTTGCCTGTAAGCATTACAGAATACATGTCTCTAATGGCTGCTCTCAATCAAGGGCTAATTCACAACATGGTAGAGTTCTACTACGTTTCACGCTCGATATTATGTAAAAATGAGCACCATTTCGATATCTATGATATTTCCTTCGCTAATTTTTTCAAAGATGCGATGGTTAAATTTCCGGAAGATGTTAAACAGGAAATTTGGGATTGGCTAAATAAGGAAATTACCATGCCGGAGCTCATCGAAGGACTAAAGTTAATATTGAGAGAATATAGCCAATACATCAACATTGAAAGTCTTGAAGAGTTTCTTGAAGAGCTTCTTGAGAAATATGGGGGGGAATTTGATGGCACTCTATTGATTAAAGCTCCTAATGAAATCAAAGATGAAATTCTGAAGTGGTTGGAAAAAAACTTTGATTTATCTCAAATGGAAGGGTCATTTCAGGAAGTTTTGAATCAATTTTTTGATCTTGAAGACCTGCAAGGACGTTTTGAAGAATTAATGGAAAAACAAGATGAAGAGCATAATGGAGGGGATCAGTGGATCGGAACTCAAGGAACTTCTCCATTTGGTAATAGTGGACAAAATCCGATGGGGATGAGAGTTGGTGGCTCCTCGGGGGCTCGAACGGCAGTTCAAATCGCTCAGAAACGAATATTCAAAGATTACAGAAAAGATATCGTGCTTGATACGAGACAAATAAAGGTTGCACTGAAACGACTTAAAAAACTAGAAGAAATTGGTAAACGAAATGAGTTAGATTTAGATAAAACAATAGATAAGACTGCTAAGAACTGTGGAGATATTGAATTAATATTTGATAAACGCAGGAAAAACAATGTAAAACTCTTACTTTTAATGGATGTAGGAGGAAGTATGACTCCTTATGCCCATCTGGTAAATCTTCTCTTTTCAGCAGCTAACAATATGTCTCATTGGAAAGACTTTAAATTTTACTATTTCCATAACTGTTTGTACGAATCGTTGTACTTCAACGCACGTCGAAATCCTCAAGAATCAATTGAATTTACTGATTTTTTACAAAAATATGATAGTAAATATAAAGTCGTTATAGTCGGTGATGCAGCAATGGCATCTTGGGAACTTACAGAGAAATATGGCTCAATTTATTACTATCATAGAAATGAACTTCCCGGGATTTCTTATATCAGAGAGCTTGAAAATCATTTTAAAAATAATGTTGTATGGTTAAATCCAGAGCTTATGAGACCAGAGTGGGCACCTTGGACTCGAAAGATAATTTCAAGCACTATCCCAATGTTTGATTTGACGATTGAAGGTATTGAAAAAGCTATGAATTATCTTCGAACTGGGGGAAAGAATATGTATACTACGGTTCAAAATTTTAAAGGATTACATTATTAAAAAATATATTTTAAAAAAAAAGAAGAGATAATTAACTTGATAAAATCTTAGATTTTTTTAATTCAAAGTTTTGAGCAATTTGTTCTAACAAAATTTCCTTTAATTTAGGAGTAAATAATCGCCCTTTTTTATGAATAGCTCTACCTATAACGGCTCCTGCCCCCTCTAACACCATTTCCGAGAGCGTTGGGTGACTATGTATTGTCTCTATGATATCTTCAACAGTTAACCCATATTGTTTAGCAAGAGCTATCTCTGCAATCAATTCTGATGCGCTTTCTCCAATACAAGAAGCTCCAACTATTTGAAGAGTATTTTTTTCGGCCAAAATTATTAATAGACCTTCTTCTCCCATACACTTCGCTTTTCCAAGAGATTCATATGGAAATTGTCCAACTATTACATCGATACCTAACTCTCTAGCTTGTTTTCTTTTTAGACCGACTGATCCTATATTAGGACTTGTAAATATAGTAGAAGGTACAACTCTATAGTTTGTTCTTTTTGGATGCACTTGAAATTGTCCAAGACTTGATAAAGCATTTGCAACAGCAATATCACCTTCATAATTCGCTACATGAGCAAGCATAATCCCTCCAGTTACATCACCAATCGCGAATACTCCATTAACAACGGTTTCTAATGTGCTAGGATTAACTTCAATTGCTCCCCTTCTTGATTTAATACCCAACTCTTCTAATCCTAAATTTTTTGAAACATGTTTTCTTCCTATTGATATCAAACATAAATCTGCCTTATAAGTGCATTTTTCTGCACTTTCAATATCACTAGGAGGAATTGAAGAAGAACAAGTTGTAGCCCTAACACTGAGACCTATGTTTTCAATTGATAATACATTTTGAGAAGTAATTATTGTGATACCTTTTTCATCGAATTTTTTCTGTAATTTCTTAACGATCATTGGCTCTTCTGTGGCTATAGGTGAAGGAAGGTACTCGAGGAGAGTTACTTTACTCCCAAAATTTGCAAAAACATCTGCAAATTCACAACCCATACTTCCAGCTCC
Source organism: uncultured archaeon (assembly GCA_964598265.1). Lineage (GTDB taxonomy): Archaea > Asgardarchaeota > Lokiarchaeia > Sigyniarchaeales > SOKP01 > Loki-b32. Next base: position 5,358 of record CAZRBD010000090.1, on the reverse strand, counting down.
AATAATCAATAATCGTTCCGGAATTGTCTTGAAATTAGGATCTAATATATCGTCACTTGTTAGTATTCTCTTATGATCCACATTAAAATTAGGAATTAAAGCAGGAGTTGACCCTGTAGCGAGTATCACTCTTTTAGCAAGGATTTTTTCATCTTTTCTTTTCCCTTGAATTAAAACTTCAAACCCATCCTGATAATTACCTCCAAGGATCTTCCCATACCCTATATATACGTCGTTCTTCCAAGCTTTTAGAAGATTCGCGATACCAATCCCAAGTTCATTAACAATTGTGTTTTTCCTTTCAAAAACTTTTTTAAAATCAATTTTATATTCTTTGATTTTTACACCTAGTTCTTCTGCCCCTTTTATTTTTTCAATGAAATGAGCAGAAGCAAGTAAAGATTTAGTAGGAATGCAGCCCCTATTTAAACATGTTCCCCCAAGATTATCCTCATCC
>CAZRBD010000090.1:0-4891 GCA_964598265.1 uncultured archaeon | reverse complement strand
GTATTGAGCTGCCCTGATAGCTGAATGATAGCCACCTGGACCTGCTCCTATAATTACTAGATCATATTGCTTTTCAGACATTCTTTCATTTTTCATAAATCCTACCTCTGCTGTAATATTATTTTAGATTAGGTCGCTTAATTGAAATCTTCAATGAATTCCGATATTTTCATGAACAAAATGTTAGATTTAACATTATGTTTTTTTAATCGTTTCATGATTTCAACAAAAGTATTTTCTTCACCAAAGTGGAGAAATGTTAACTCTTTATCATTACGATCTTTTAGAACTTCTAAAATTTTTTTAGTAATCGTAGTACATCTTACATTTTGATTAATATGGTACTTTAATTCCATAAGTTCATTTGAATAATAATCAATCAAATATTTTAACTCCTGAGCACTCGAGACATTTTTATTCTTTAATGAATCATAGGTAGATTTTAATTCTTCATATTTGTACTGGATTTCGCTAATTTGGCTAGCATAATGCCCTTTTACGTAAAAAGATAATTCTATTGTAAAATATGGGATATTAAATTTACTTAATACTTTTGCTAAATAAGTCTCATTAAATTTTTTTGAACTAATATATCCTAAATCTATTGTAACAAAATGAACAGGTATTTTTTTAACATTTTCGACCAAATCTTCGATGCTCTCTTCTAAAGTTTCAGCATCCAATTCAGTTATCAAATAAACAGGAAAATTATTTTCTGCTAAAGATTCAAACGTCATATTTTTCTTTATCAACTCTTTTTTCTATTTTTTTTTTTTTTCATGATATTAGTAAAATCAAATTTATCCGAAGTTTATCCTGTGGATCATTTAATCACTTTTTAAAAAATTGAAACTCGGAAATAAATTGACCTTTACATGCATATAATGTTTATTGTCATTTATAAGATTATCGAAACCGAACATCTATATGATCATAAACCTTAAATCAAATAATAGAAATAAATCTAAAAGTTTTGAAAACGATCATGATACTATGAAAAATCGACTTCACATTTAGTGAAAAGAGCAATCATCATTCGAAAATCGATAATTTTATGCACTCTTATAATAATTGAATGTCAAATAATACTAACCCTAATTTTACTAAATCCCGATATTTAAAAATTATCAAAATTTCACAGCTAAAAAATTATGGTTTTGTGAGTCTTGAAAATCTAATTATACCACTTAATTTTTAACTATCCTAATTATAAATTTACTCCCTTTGTTTCTCCCTTTAGATTCTACAATGATCTCACTATTATGAAGCTTAAGAATTTCCTTTGAGATATACAAACCAAGACCAGGGCCTTCAATATCAACATTCATACCTTTCCCATACCTTTCAATTTTTCCAAATTTTGTGAAGAGATTTGACATTTCTTTCTTTGTTAATCCTACGCCTGTATCTTCAACACATATATCAATATAATTGGGATGATTAAATGTTTTTACTTTTAAAAAAATAAAATCTAAAATATGTATTCTTTTCAATTAAAAAAAAGTTATAGAGCTTCTGGAATATATATTATAAATCTACTTCCTTTTGAAAAACCACTATTTTATAATTTGCGATAATCTTTTTCACTTGTTAATTTTACCAAGACTAAATTGTTATTAAAGGGCTCATAAATAACTGTTCTCCCTTTATTTCCTCCCGTTTCCTCTTTAACAATCTTTATGCTAAATTTTGTTAAATGTTTTTTAACATTTTTGACATTATCTCTACCTATTTCGAAATCTATATTGTCGAATATACGAGATCCCCCTATAATAATAGCGTTAATGTTTTTCAAATGAGCTCCCTTAGAAATTAATTCATATGTTAAGCATTTTACAGATAGATCAGCATATTTATGAGGAAATCTTATATTCTTTGCCCTTTTTGATGATGGAAGTAAAATATGAGACATACCACCCATTTTGTTTCTATTATCGAACATTATTAAAGCTATACATGAGCCTAACCCATAAATAATAGTTCTGGGTTTTGTTCTAAATCTCTCTTTAGAATGATCGGTTATAGAATAATGTCCTATATGTAAAATAACATCTCCCGAATTTGAAAGGTCTTGCGCATAACCCGGAAACAAATTTGAATGAAAAAATTTAGAGTCAAATAAATCTTTACGTATTACTTCTTGATGAAATTCAAATAAATCAATTCTAGAGTTTTTATTAAATTTATTACCAAAGTCTAATAGAGAAGCCTTATAAATTTAAATCACCAGATTTTGCTTTTTATTTTCCAATTTAAAGAATTTTTAATATACTTTAATAATATTCTCTTTAATAACGCTATGTATAGCGGATTGATTCTTATTTTTTGAACAATTATTACATGTTGAATTCTCTCCACAATTTTTTAATGCTAATCTCATTTTTATCAAGGTATTTCCAAATGTTTGAAATGGAGCAATATCTCCCTTAAACTTTTTTATATATTGCCTATATTTCTTATAAAACAAATTTGCTATCTTGTGCATCTTAAAATTGATATCAATTGGATGGTCATCAATATCAGTAAACAGGATGTATAAAATGCTCTTATCATGCGGATCTTCATATAAGTAAATTAAAAACTTTTCAAAGTTAATGAAGTTTATAGAATTTCCTGTAACTGCTATAGAGAATTTTTGAATTGCCGTAAAGAAATTTGATAATAGATCTTTATTAATATCAATTGAATGACAATTACCAAAATTTTGCGATGTGAGCAAGATTCCGTACTTACTTATGAAAATATTCTGTATCATACTAAACACCATTTAAAACTAAAGAAAATTAAAAATCATTGAATTTGAACACAAAAATCGTTTGATTCGTAACCTTTTTGTGTATAAAACATTTTTTTTATCATAAATCATCTATAAAAGAATTTATATTTAAATAGGATTATAATATTTTAAAAAAAGTATAATTAAGAATTTTAAAATCTAAAATAAGAAATACAAGAAATTATAATAAACCTGTTTTTATGAGATATCTCTTTTTTTCCTTATGACGGAGATCGCATTAAGAACATTTTGAATATAGTATCCTATTAATTATTGCAAAAATTACACTCTAAAGTATTGTTTACAATGTTTTTCTTAATAATCTTTAAACTTTTGTTCTCTCTTCTTTCGACCAGCGCTAGTTCAAAAGGTCTCTATAGTTTTCACTTCAGTAATAATTTTGATTAATTGATTTTAATCAATTTTTGCTAAATAGCTATATTTGGCTATGTTAAAATTATCAATTTTTATCTCAGCATCTTGATTTCCATCCAAAACAATAGGAACTTTTAATACAATTTTAAATTCATCTAGGAAATAATTATCATAGATTATTTTGTTGATTTTATCAAAATCTATGTATTTTTTTAAAGATTCCTGAATATGATAATTCTTTAATGTCATGTTTAGTCCACCTCTTATATTTTTTTGAAATAAGAAATATAAAAATGCTTTAATATTGTAGTTTTAATTAAAATCATACAAATAAACCTATAATTTCTATAATAAAATTCTATTCATTATAATAAAGATTTAAATAATAATATTTTGTTATTACAAATGTTAGATCAATAATTAAATCTTCATAACTATTAATAGAAATTGATAAAAAGTTATAATCAAAAATAGAAACCAATGATACAAAAAGGAGAGATTTTTAGTGTTAAAATAGTGTTTGTTGATAACGGAATTGGAATCTCAGATAAACAACTCTTTTATCAACGTATTTTAAATTATAGTATAGCATTTGTATTTTTTATAAGAAATAAACTTAAATATTGACACTAATAAATTTTGTTTAATGAATTTACTTCATAAATTAGATTATAGAATAAGGCTTTGAAATATCAGACAATAAAGTCAATAAAAATATATTACAAAACTTTTAGACTATGAAGGATCGAAGAAGGCAAGATTACCGAATTATCCTTAATAATGGGGAGGGGATTAAACTGAATCAAGCCTCAAAACCATTGGTTTTAGTAATAGACGATAATAATGATATATTATTTAGTAATAAATTATTTTTAGAAAAAAAAGAATTTTAAACACTTAAAAAATAAAATAGGGTTGAGAATCATTCAATTAGGTAAAATTATAACAGAGAATGAAGAGTTAGAAGCTAAAGAGAGAATTATAATTATTGATGATAATGAGGATATATGTAATACATTATCCCTTATTTTGGAAGATGAAGGTTATAAGACAGAAATTGCTTTGACAGGTCAACAGGCAATTAAAAAAATTATCAATAAATCATACAATGTAGCACTTCTTGATATCAATCTTCCTGATGTTAAAGGAACAGAAATAATAACCTCCATAAAGGAAATACATCCTAACATGGATATTATTATGATAACTGCTAATACATCTTCAAAATTTGTAATAGATGCTTTAAACAATGGAGCATCCGGTTATATCCTCAAACCCTTCGATAACGATAATTTATTATTAAAGATCAAAAATAAATTAGAAAGACAACGCTTAATTACCGAAAAATGGCAAGCAGAACAAGGATTACATGATGAAAGAGATAATCTTATTAATATTTTGAATTCTATGCAGGATGGAGTTTGTATTGTCAACCAACGCCATGAAATCGAATTTTGTAATCCAGTACTTATGAAGGAGTTTGGTTCAGTTGAAGGTAGAAAATGTTATGAGTATTTTCATGATCGCCAAGAAGTATGTCCCTGGTGTAAAAATCAAGTTGTTTTTAAGGGTAAAACTGTTAGATGGGAATGGTATTCACCCAAGAATCAAAAAACTTATGATCTCCTTGATACGCCTTTAAAAAATTCTGATGGTACAATATCTAAATTAGAAATCTTTCGTGATATAACAGAACAGAAAAATCTTTTATTAAAATTAAAAGAATCCGAAGAAAAATGG
>CAZRBD010000089.1:798-16395 GCA_964598265.1 uncultured archaeon | reverse complement strand
CTATAATAAGAGCAAAAAAAAAAAAAAAAGATTTGTCTATTATTGTAAATTATGCAAAAAATCGTATAAACATTCAAAATCCCTACAAAGAACATTGGATGGAAAATATCTTTGCCCTAAACATGAAAATGAACTGGAAAAATATAACGATATCAGTTTCTTACCAAAATAAAAAAGAGATAGAATTATAAAATAATTAGTTTTATTAGTTTTATATTTAATATAAAGTTCTTATTCCATTATCTTTATAAAATTATGGAAACGATCTTACAAGGAGTTCCCTAAGAAAATCTTAAATCCACCAATATTCTGTTCTTAATAATTTTAATCATATTCATGAATATTGAAAAATATAAATACTGAAAAAAATTTTATATTAAATTTTACCTCTATATTTCTATTCTAATATTTGTACAAGTTTTAGTTAAATTAGAATATGAAAAAAGTGGACTTGATCATAATCCAAAGTGGATCGCTAAAAATCCAAAGATTTTAGAGATGGGTAGTGGGATTGAATTAATAAAAATAATAAATAATTTAAAATCAGAAAAATACATGAAAAAGAAAGAAGCTGAAAAAGATATATACGTTAAAATTCTTAAATATTTGAAAAAGGAGTAAATTTTTATAAAAAATAATTACGCTTTAAAATTTATTTAACTTCATAAATTCTAAAGAGATAGGTTTCATATTCAAACTGAAATACTTATGGTAGTTTTTAATGTGTTCTTACCAGCAATTATAATAGGAAGTATATTACTTTCGGTAAGAATGAAAAAATATTAGGAAACCTAAAATTTTATAATAGACTTTACAGTAATAATTTATATATAATTGGCATAGATTTTTAATTTTTAAGAAATACATCACTAAAAACCAATTGAATTTTTATTAAGACGAATTTCGTTTAAAAAAAGATAAAAAACATGACAGACTTTTTTGAAAAATATAGAGCAAATATTAAGAAGTTATACCATCAAGGAGATTATTCGGAATATACTTTTAGGAAAGATTTTCAAGAATTTATAGAAAAGCTTTTCAATAAAGGGGGTTATAATTTTGATATCATACATGAACCTTCGAAAAGAGAAGAAGGAATACCTGACTTTAGAATAATGGATGGATTTAGTCTTATTGGATATATTGAAACCAAACGTCCAGACAGAGAATTAGATAAGGATTTAAGTAGTCTAACAGATAAAGAAAAAGAATCGATAAAAAGATATATTGATGCCTCTAAGAATGTTATTCTAACCAATTATAAACAATTTGTGTATCTAAAAAGTAATAAAAAGAGCACTCGAAAAGTTATAAAACTACTAAATTCTGATTTTGAAATTAATGAAAAAGAAAAATTTATAGAAATAATAACTATATTTTCTGCTAAATCTACTCCATTTATTAAAAAGTCTAAAAAATTAGCGGAATATTTAGCGAAATTTACAAAAGTCTTAAAGGATTCAATATACGATCTTATGAGATCTGATGAAGATCAATATCTCAATGGATATTATCAGATTTTTCAAAAATATTTATTATCTAAAATTAATAAAGAAGATTTTAGTGATGCAATGGCGCAAACAATCACATATGGTTTATTTATGGCGAAATTAAATCTAAATATTGTAATAAAGAGAGAAAATGTTTTATTAAAAGGAATTCCTTCAAATTTAAAATTAATTTCAAGGCTTTTTTATTATTTAATTGGAACAGATTTAGCTAAACAATTGGAATGGATAATTGATGACATTATTAATATATTGAATAATTCTGATTGGGATTCTATAAAGAATGAATTTCATTATACAAAAGGAATAAAAGATCCATTTATTCATTTTTATGAGACATTTTTAGCTCAGTATAATCCATATCTTCGTAAAAAAAGAGGTGTTTATTATACACCCTCAGAAGTCGTTACTTTTATAATAAATTCAATTGAAAAAGTATTAGAACAAAAATTTAATACTAATCTATTGGATTTCGAAAGAGTTGTTATATTAGATCCAGCAACGGGAACAGGCACTTTCCTAAGTTCTATCATACAAAAAATTTACAACCAAGTAGGGAAAGATTTATTTCCAGATTATTTGAAAGCTCATATTTTAAAAAATTTTTACGGGTTTGAAATTTTAATCAGTCCTTATATTATTTCTCATTTAAGATTATCTCAAGTTGTTCAAGATTTAGGAGGAACGATGCCACAAGAAAAAAGATTTAAAATTTACTTAACAAATACACTTAATATTTTAAGAGGAAAAGAGCAAGTAAATTTACCATTGGAATCACTAATGCAAAAAGAAAGCGAACAAGCAGATAAAATAAAAAGAGAAAGCGAAATTTTTGTTATTTTAGGGAATCCCCCCTATGAATCCAAAACCCAAGATGTATATATTGAAAAATTAATAAAAAAAGGTTATTTAGTTGGTTTGGGTGTTGAAAATGAAAAAAAAAAAGGGGTAATGCAAGATGATTATGTTAAATTTATAAAATTCGCCCAATGGAAAATTGAAGAACATACTAAAAAAGGGATAATAGGATTTATTACTAATAATTCCTTTTTGGATGGAATTATCCATCGAAAAATGAGAAAGTCGTTGATGGAAAGTTTTGATGAGATTTATATTTTAAATCTGCATGGCAATATAAGAAGAGGGGAACAAGATGAGAATGTATTTGATATTCAACAAGGAGTGGCAATTAGTATTTTCGTGAAATTAAATGAAGGAAAGCATAATTATGAGGATTGTAAGGTTTATTATTATTCTAGTTTGGAAAATAACTTAATTCAGAGGGAAGAAAAAAATGAATTTCTGAAAGACAATGATGTTTTATCAATAAATTGGGAAGAATTACAAATAGCAGATTTCGAAAGGCAATTAAATCAAACGAGATGGTATGACTATTTGAAAGAAAAATTTGAAACTGAAATTTTTGGTTTCTATTTCTTCATTAAAAAAGATTTAAGTGATGTGTTGGAATATGGGAACGCTTACGGTTTAGAAGAGATTTTTATTAAATCCAGTTCTGCAATTGAAACTCAAAAAGATTATATAGCAGTATCGTTCTCTCCAGAAGAAGCCATTAATAAAATCAATGATTTTACAACTCTTCCCCAAAATGAGGTTAGAAAAAAATATAATATTAAAGATACAAGAGATTGGAAGTTAAAAAATGTAATTAAAGATTTATTGAAAGATAAAGTTAGTTTAAAAAATAGATCTAAATCATTTGAGATAGAAAGAATTAAACCTATTGCCTATCGACCATTTGATATAAGATATACTTACTTTTTTGACAAATCACGAAGTTTTGTGGCATATCCTAAGTATGATATAATGAATCATTTTGTTTTAGGAGACAATTTAGGGTTGTCTGTAACTCGACAGGTTAATTCAAAATTCACTCATGCTTTTATAACAGATCGAATATCTGAAAGATGTTTGTTATCTACCCAATCGAAAGAATTAGCATATATTTTTCCTTTATATTTATATAAAATTACGAGAAAAAATGATAAATTAGTGCTTAAGAAAACGCATAACATTAAAGAGGACTATCGAACTTTAGTAACAAATAAATATGGAAAAATAACAGTAGAAGACTTAATGCATTTCATATATGGAGTACTTTATAGTAATAAATATAAAGATCAATTTCAAGAATTTTTAAGATTTGATTTTCCACGAATTCCTTTATATGAGAAAGATAAATTTGAAGAATATACAGAGTTAGGTAAAAAACTTATTAGATTACATCTAATGAAGGATAAAATTAGTGTTGTTCTAAAAGTTCAAGGAACTGATCGTGAAATAAAACAAATTAAATATAAAAATGGTAAATTATTTATTTCTAAAGAGACTTATTTGGAGATTTCAGAAGATATTTGGAATTATCCTATTGCAGGGTTCAACGTAATTGAGAAATATTTAAATTATAGAAAAGGAAAAACCTTAAACCTACAAAATCTGAATTATTTATTTATTATTGCAGAAATAATTAAAAGAACAAAAGATCTTTGTGAAAATATGTAAAGATTTGGGTTAAAAAAAGCTTGATTCCGATGCTTTAAATTGAAACACTGAAATTCCAGATGGGAGGTAATCTAACCCAGTTGGTAAGGGTTTAGTAATAATTGCATCAATTTGTCGGCCTTCTAAAACAATATAAATTAAAAAGGCCAATGCTTGAGTTTCAAGAATCTGATATAGATGCTCTCAGAGAGAAGTCTATTGACAGATTCGGAGTAAAATCTTTAGGTCTTACAGAAATAATTCGACAATATACAAGTGAGGAGATTAGATTTTATAAATTTATTGAGAATTTCAAGAATGAGTTAGGTAGAGTTTCTGGTGAACTTAAAGTCACAAATACTGAATTACAGCTTTTGTTTGGTAAGAAAAATCCATATATGTCGATGATCTCAACTACATTAGGGAACCCCGACAGTCCAAGATATAATCCTGATTTTACATTTAGTAAAGAAGTATTAAGCAGTTTTTCAGAGAATCTAGAAGCATTAAAATATTCTTTTAGAAACGTCTTAAGTATAATTAAGGGATATATAACTCTGAATCCTGATATGAAAGAAAATAGTAGGGATAGATACACTATTAAAAATCCAAACTTCTTTTCAGATGTACTTCATAATCCAGATGCTTCATATTGGCTTGGTTTTCTTTCTGCTGACGGCTACCTTATAAAAAGTTTATACGGAATTGGAACTGAACTACAGACAAGAGATGAAGTTCATATTAAAAAGTTCGCTGAGTTAGTCGGATATGATGAAAGTCGTATCCTGCACCGAGTGAGACTCAGGACTCACGGTTCTGAGATAAAAATACAAAGATCTATCACTGTTGGCTTCTCATGCCAGCCTATGTATGATACATTGATTTCGCTAGGTCTTTTCGGCTCGAAAAGTGAGAGAAAGGCTGTTCCTCCCATTATAAAGGAAGCTATTAGGTTAGCTAAAATTGATGCAAAGAAGGTCAATACGCATTGGTCAGAAACGAGTTATGGAAAACTTGCTCATGCTTGGCTCCTCGGGTTTTATGATGGGGACGGAAGCAAAGATAAGAGGTCTAAGTATACAGCTCTGATTTACGCTGCGAGTGAGGATTTATTAAATGATATCAAAGAAACCTTCGAAATAAAAAATGATGTACATCCAAAAGTGAAGAAAGGAGAGGAGGTTTTAACTTTTGGTGATTGGAAAATTTCTAGTGGATTTTATTATCTATATCTCAGTCCTACGGTTTACAAGAGAATGCTACAAAGCTATGCCGATATTTTGGCTCGAAAACGTCCGTAAAAATTTTTTTTATTATATTATATTATTTTTAATTAGTTTCTAATCTGTTTCTCTCATTAAATTTATATAAAAAAGAATTATTTCATAAATCATGGAATTTATCACTGTTAAAAGCAAATTTTCAATAAACTCCAAAAAAGTATATGTTAAAGCCAGAACTCTCGATATTAGCGGAATTGAATTTGGTTCTATTAAAAACGCTTTCGGGCTCGAAAGACTCGTTAACCTACGGCGGCTTGAGATTCAAGCGTGTGGGCTTACCAAAATTGAAGGGCTTGAAAATCTTAAAGATTTGCGGGAATTGTTTTTAGACTCCAATAATATTTCTAGGATTGAGAATCTGGATTCTTTAACTAAGTTGGAACGATTGTTTTTAGGCAACAATAAAATTTCTGAAATCCAAGGACTTGATAGTCTAACTAATCTAAGAGAATTAGGGTTAAGCATAAACAATATTACGGAAATTCAAGGGCTTGAAAACTTATCTAACTTACAAAGATTAGACCTTGATATTAATCAATTAACAAGGATTCAGAATCTAGAAAAATTAACCAATTTAACTATATTAATTTTGAATAGTAATCAAATAATAAATATACAAGGTGTTTATGGTCTAAAGAATCTAAAAAAGTTATATCTTAACAGAAATCCCATTCAATCGCTTAAGGGAATTGAGCACCTCACTAATCTAAAAGAATTATACCTCGATGATACAAAAGTCACCTCCATTATTGATGAGATTGATAAGTTACCCAACCTAAAACACCTTTCAATTAATATTAGACATGGATATGTCCCGTTTGAAGAGATTAGATACTTGATTGAAGAGAAACATATTGACGTTCTTCCATTTAAACACCCTCCATATGAGGTTTGATGGAGCTGTATGATTTATTAAACTCTAAATACTATAAAAATAAATGTTTAGAGGTTCTACACTTTTGGGTAAATAAAATCTTCAACTATTTTTGCTTCTTCAATAGTTCTAAATAATAAATAATCTCTATAATTAAATTTGATGATTACTATTAATTATATGTAAATCAACAAAATATCATGGAATATAATATTTTTTAGATTACAAAGTTAAGTCCCGAAAGAAATTCATCATTCAAAACTATGATGAGGTCAAGGAATTAGATGTATGATGAATTTAAAGAATTTAACTGAATTTTAAAAATTATAAACGTTAAGGTGTTTTTTTTGACTACAGAAAATATTCAGGAAGTATTACTAAAAGACGAAATGAAAAGTAGCTACATCGATTATGCTATGTCCGTAGTCGTTGGTAGAGCTATTCCAGATGTTCGTGATGGCTTAAAACCAGTCCATCGACGTTTAATCTATGCCATGACTGATAATAACTGGGTTTTTACGGGTCCTCATGTGAAATGTGCAAAAATTGTAGGAGAGACATTAGGTAATTACCATCCTCATGGGGATGCTGCTGTATATAATTCTCTTGTTAGAATGGGTCAAGATTTTTCTTTAAGATATCCTTTAATACATCCGCAAGGAAATTTTGGTTCTATTGATGGTGATCCTCCAGCAGCATATCGTTATACTGAAGCACGCTTATCTCGAATTGCTAATGAATTAATTGAAGATTTAGAAAAAGACACTGTTAATTTTCAACCTAATTTTGATTCAAGCTCAAAGGAACCGAAATATTTACCAGCAAAACTTCCAAATATGTTATTAAATGGAACGAAAGGAATAGCGGTAGGAATGGCAACCTCTATGCCACCTCATAACCTGAAGGAAGTATGCCAAGGTATTATTTCTACTATTGATAATCCTGATATTTCCGTTGTAGAACTTATGGAAGTGATAAAAGGACCTGATTTTCCAACTGGTGGGATTATAACTAGCACATCAGGTATTTATAATGCTTATGCATATGGTAAAGGAAATATCCCTATACGAGGCAAAGTTGATGAAGAGACTAAAGGAAAAGTTAAAAACCTAATAATCTCAGAAATTCCTTATTTATTAAATAAGACTACCTTAATTGAAGGAATCGCAAAATTGATCAGGGATGGCGTTCTAAAGGATATTCGCGATTTAAGAGACGAATCTGATAGAAAAGGAATGCGTATAGTTTTAGAATTGAAAAAAGGAGCGCAACCACCTATCATTATAAATACCCTTTTTAAACGCACGAGACTCCTTACAAATTTTAATATTGTCAACCTAGTTTTAATCAATGATGGAAAACAACCAAAAATTCTCAATCTTAAAGAGATAATTGAAGAATACATTAAGCATCGATCTGACATTATTTTTAGGAAAGCAGCTTTTCAAGTTAAAAAAGCTAAAGATCGCTTACATAAGGTTGATGGTTTAATAATTGCTTTAAATGATATAGATAACGTAGTAAATATTATTAAGAGTTCAAACGATTCAAAAGATGCAAGGACCAAGTTAAAAGATAAATATAAATTAAGTGATATTCAAGTTAAGGCTATTTTGGAGATGCCTTTATCACGTTTAACTAACTTAGAAACTAAGAAACTGAAGGATGAACAAATATCCTTGAATCAACAAATTACTGAACTAACTAAGATTTTGGAGAGTGAAGAATTGCGTTTATCAATTATCAAAAAACAATTAATCGAGCTGAGTAATAAATATGGTGACGAAAGGAGAACAAAAATTGTCGAAGAAGAAATTCATGATATTTCCAGAAAAGACTTAGTAAAAAAAGAGCCTACCATTGTTATTCTTACTAAAAACCACTATATTAAAAGAATGTCTCCACAAGATTATCGAACTCAAAGACGTGGTGGTCGTGGAAAGAGAGGAATGACTATAAATGAGGAAGATTTTATATCTGACTTATTTGTTTGCTCTACGCATGACACAATTTTGTTCTTCACTTCTAAAGGTAGAGTTTATACAATTAAATGTTTCGAAGTTCCATTACAGCAACGTACAGCCAAAGGAAGACCTATTATAAATTTAATTAGAATTAGAGAAGGTGAAGAGATCTCCTCAATGATTCCAATTAATAATTTTGACACAAACGATTTTTTAATAATGATTACGAAGAAGGGAATTGCAAAGAAGATTCAATTAAAAAAATTTTCCAAAATCCCTAAATCGGGTCTTAGAGCTCAAGGTATAAGACCTAATGATAATTTAGTAAGTGTTAAAATGTTATCTAATGAGCTTCAAGATATTTTTATAGCTACAAAATTGGGATTTGCTATAAGATTTGATGAATCAGAATTAAAAGAGCAAAGAAGAACCACGATGGGATATAAAGGTTTAAGTTTAAGAGAAGGTGATGAAGTTATTGAAGGTCTTTTAGTAAATATTGATGATATTATCTTAACTTTGTCTCAAAAGGGGTATGGGCAAAGAACATATGTAAAAGAGTATAGAAAAACAAGAAGAGCCGCTAAAGGAGTAAAGAATATTAAATTGACAAAGGTAACAAAAGATAAAGTTATTGATGTAAAAATTTCAACAGATGAAGATATTCTTGTAGGTACCAAGAATGGACAAGTTATAAGAGTTCCGATTGATTCAATTCGAATAACTCATAGACCTTCTAAAGGTGTGAGAGTTATCAAACTTTATAAAAACGATTCAGTAACTTCAATTGGCAAATGTGAGAAGCAAGTGAAGGAAATTCAAGAAACTAAGGAAATTCAAGAAACTAAGGAAATTCAAGAAACTAAGGATAACGAGTAAACATCTTATCCGAAATCTTTTTTATTAGATCTACTTTTTATTTTTTAAGATAGGGAATTATACAAAGAAATGCAAAGTTTTCTTCGCTTAGATTGTCAATCCCGTGTTTTTCATTTTGAGGAATATATACAGTATCTCCTTCTTTTACTATTTCTTCTTGTCCTGCATCGTTATAGAACTTCGCCCTACCAGATAAAATATATATCTCATGATCTTCAGGATGGTTATGAAGAGGAACTTTTGCATCAGGTTCAATTTCGATCCTTCTCATAGCGAAATACTTAGCTCCTGTACTTTCATCAATCAACCATCTAATATAGACACCTTCAACTCGAGAACCATCCATTAAGACAGCTTGTTTTCCCTCAACGTCTTTGTAATTTTTTTTTAACATACTCAATACTTTTAAAATAGCTGTTTAATAAATAGTTGTAGTATTTTATTAATAAAAAAGAAGAATAATTTTTAGAATTTTTGAATTATAAGAAAATTAATTTTCTAATATCTCAAAAGGCAAGTCGTCTTCAGATTTTCGAGAAAGTCTTTTAGGCCCATAATAAATAATCACTATAATTACATACAAACCTATTAAAATACCACCAGCTAAATAAAACATCATAGCTGGTAATAATCCAAGTTTTCCTGCTATAAAAGTTCCAACGAAATTAAAACAGAAATGGAAAAATACAGCAATAACTAGACTCCCCTTGGTATTATTATATCCCCATGTTATTAAGATTGAGAGAACTATATTTAGGAATATAAAGATGTAAAATGGTAATCTATTTTCAACCAGATATAATGGTAAATGCCAAAAGCCCCATAATATTCCTAAAATAATACTTGAAGTCAATGCAGAAAATCTTGATTGTAATCTAGGTAAAGCATATCCACGCCAACCAGCTTCTTCGTTTAAAGGCCCACTTATTAAAGCTATGAACAAGTCTAAAAGAAATATTGCTACTGTATAATTTGCTGCTGGTCCTGGTGCTTCACCTCCAAAAAGAAGGTAAAATAGAGCAAATGTCAAAGGAGCAATTATAAATAATAATCCTGCAAAATACCACAAAAAATTTACTTTCCAAATTCTAAATCCAGAAAAAAGATTTTTAATTCCCTGCAATCCATCATTTAAACCTGATATAATAATGGCTGAAATAGTTGGCGTAGTTATTGCTAAAATTGCAAAAAACATATCTATAAAATAATTCTCTATAAGAATTCTGACTCCTATTTGAATAAATACTATTATTATCATCAATACAAAACTGAGTATAAAGAAATAAGTAAGATTTTTCTTATTTTTTATATGGTTGATTTTGAGTTTTGAATTTTCATATATTACTACTTTATTTTCACTTGTCATAATAAATCAAATTAAAGATAATTTTATAATAAAAACAAATTGGCTTATTAATAAATAATTGTTAGACCAATATTCAAAAAACCTATTAAAGGAATTATAGTAAAAATAATTATTTAGATGATTATTTAATTAGATATTAATGACCAAAAAAATCGTAATCGGTTTTGACCATTCGCATAATAATAAATTAACTGTTGAAAATACTGCGTTTTCAGGGTTTTTTGAATATTTATTTAACTCGGATTTTAAATTGGGTAAGATTGAAGCGGGAATAGATAAGAAGAAATTAACTCCTTATGATCTTTTCATAATTGGGGTTCCAAAATTAGGACCAAAACTTGATTCTGATGAAATAGAAGACTTAGTTAACTACGTAAATAATGGGGGAAGCCTTTTAGTTGTTAACGATGAAGGGGGGGATTATAAGAGCAAGAATAATTTGTCAGAGCTAACTAAAAACTTCGGTATAACATTTAATAATGATCTATTATTTGATAATAAATATTTTTCAAAAGATAATACCCATCCTCTCATAAGAGACTTTAGAAGCCACTTTATAACAAGAGAAATAACTGAAATTATCCATTCTAACGGATGTACTCTAACTATAGAAAAATCTGTTGAAAATGCGAATACTGAAGTGCAAGCCATTGCATATTCATCTGTTAATACTTCTTGGCATAGAATATTTAATGGAGATGAATGGATTGACGAATCTGTACAAAACCTACCTATTATTGGAACTGCTCATTATGGTCTAGGCAAGGTTGTGGCGTTGGGCAATCTATCTCTATTCTCTAGTTTGAATGAGTCATACGGGATTAGAGCTGCTGATAATTATAATCTTATAGTCAACATTATCTCTTGGTTATTGAATAAAGCCAGTTCTGAAAAAGAAAAAACTATTAAACCAATTTATCTCACAGTCCCAATTGAACAAGATCTCTACTACTGGATAAAAGATTTACTAAATAATGGAAATTGGCACAGCGTTGAAGAAGTTATTAACTATGGTTTAAAATTAGTTAAAAGTAATATGAAAAAACAGGAAAATAATTCTAAGGCATAAACTATTTTTGAAATATTAAGCTAAAATAGAGTTAATGGTTTTTTAACATGATAAAAGTCGATAAAGATGAATTGTTAATTGGATTAATTGGAGATACTCATATTCCTTCAAGACAATCAGAAATACCCCCAAATATAATTGAAGATTTTAAAAAGAGAAATATAGATTATATCTTCCATTTAGGTGATTTTACTAGCTATAAAGTATATACAAATCTTCAAGATACTTTTGGAAAAGATAAAGTGATTGCCGTTTTTGGTAATATGGATAAACACCAATTAAAGGAAATATTACCGGAGACTATAGAACTAGAGATATATGGACATAAAATCTTTATAACACATGGCACAGGAGGGCCAAATATTATAATCAAGAGATTAAATAAAAGATTTGATTTGTCTAAATATGACATCATAATTTTTGGTCATGTACACCGACCCTATAATGAAACATGGAGGGATGGTAAGTTATACATATGCCCAGGAACACCAACCGATAAACATTTTACCGATATAAACTCCTATGGGTATCTTAGGATTTCGAAAGAAAAAATTGAGCCCGAAATAGTTTACCTCTAAGATAACTCAAAAATTTAAAGATAAAATTTATAATCTTAACTAAATAATAAATTAACCCACCAAATTGTAGATAAGACATCCGAGCAAAAGAAAGAATGTTATTAACACTACAAATCCTAATTTCTTATCCTTGTCAAAAGATACACCTATTATACTAAATTCCGCCGCATAGAAAACTATAATGTAGGGGATATGAATAGCTAATATTTCTCTGAAGGGAATTAAAAGGATATAATCTAATAACAATTCCAAGAAGAGATAAAATAATATAATTGCAAGAGAAATTGTAATTTTTCTTTCCTCCTTCTGTTTCAAACTCCCTATTAAAATCAATGTATACGGTACTATTAAAAAGATGGTTATGGCTCCAATTACCTGAAGACCTTTTGTATTATCAAATTTTGCTGCTATATACAAAAGACTTATCAAAATATTAAGAGTAATTGAAGAACAAAAGAAGATAATATCCAACGTCTTAATAACATTTTTTGACATTTGTTCACTCATGAGACTACATCATTTTATTATTTATAACAGTAAGAAAAAATAAGCTATTCTATATTAAAGTACTATAGACCAATGTTGATGCAACATAAAAAAGAGTATAGAAGAAAAACAAATAGTCCTTATTTTTTTTAAGAAAGCTGTTCTTTCTCCTATACCAATAAAAGTTAGATCTAAAAGAGAAATATCTCATTATAACAAAACTCCTAAAGAATTTCTATCATTCTTAGAGAGTTTCTATTTCAAAAATTGTATGAATAGATTAAAGAATGTGGTTAAGATTCTTCCATTGTTTTTTCAGAGAGCTTCTTATAATGATTTAGAACCGCTTGACGAGCTGCGTATACAAAAGCCCTCTTAACATTAGTCCCTTTGATAGCGATAGTTTCATAAATAAGAACGTGGTTTAATTTTGCAGTATCGAGCGCTTGACGTATTTTAGCAATCTCTACAATATCTTCTAAATCGCGTTTATTTGCTAAAACGACTGTAGGTACTTCTGGAGGGTCAAAAAGTTTAGCTGGTATTAATCTACTACCATAAAATTTAAGTAACTCTTTTAGAGACCAAATGCATTCGCCCCATTGGTCAATTAATGAATCCCATGTAAATATAACCGCATCTGTTCCTTTGAGAACAGTTTGACGCTGGAATTTATGTCTTCGTTGCCCAGCAACGGTGTAAACCTGAAAAACTACGTTTGAAACTCTTGCGACAACACGATCGAAGAATAAAGTTCTACCTGTGGGATCTTGGATTTGCTGCATTTAACGATAATTCTCGAAATAAGAATACTAATCGCCAGTAGCAAGACCCTCTCTCTTGTAGACCCAATCAAGTGCAGTTGTTTTACCGCCGAGTGAAGGACCATAGTAACATATTTTGAATACTAGGGTTCCATCGCCTCTTCTACTAGGAATATGCGACACCTCCAAGGTAATTAACTTTCATAATAATCATTTTTTCAATTAAAATTTCATACTTCAATATTATAAAATCAATAAAACTCTTGTAATATAAAAATTTGTAATAAGAAAAGTTTTGCGATTTTTAACTATTTAAAGTTTAATTAGTATTCTAGTTGTCTAAGGAAATTCTCTAATTCCCTTTTTGCGGATTCTGACTTATAGTAGAAATTATAACAATCTATGCAGATCCAATGCTTGTTGAGAGGGTTCCAAACCATATCTTTATCTAATGTCGAGATTTCTGAAGTTAGCAATCTCAATCCTGAACTAGATTTGCAAGAAGAACCTTCTGAGCATCTCAATATTGAATGAGACCAAGCATCCATTAACTGCTGACCCATATCACAAATATTAGATTCTCTTTTCCATTGAGAAGGAACCTGCTTGTCGTATATTCGCTTCTGTCTGTATAAATTCTCTAAATGACTTAGATGCTTAACTTTTTCCCTTATAGCAAAAACAAGCAAAGTTCTTAAATTCTCCCTAATGATACGTAATCTTAGATCTTTAAGATGAGCAATTTTCCATTTATTCGTCTTCATTTTAATATATACTTTATATATAAATCATTTAATTATGGGAATAAATATTATATTGTTGCATTAAAGACGCATGTTAATTTAGGTTTTTCAATCAAGGGATTAACAACAGAAGAGATTAACCTTTTCGAAGGTACAGGAAAAACAACAAGGCATTTAAAAATTGACTCTCAAGAAAATATTGATGAGGAAAATATAAAAAAACTATTAAAAATAGTAAAAGATAAATAAAAAAAAAATAAGTAGAAGTGAAATGTTTATGAAAGCGGTTGTATACACAAAATACGGGCCTCCGGATGTTCTTCAGCTCAAGGAGGTAGAAAAACCTACTCCCAAGGACAATGAAGTATTGGTAAAAATTCATGCAACAACAGTACACGTAGGGGACACGATACTTCGAAGGGGCAAACACCCAGATTCCAAATTTTTTACTGTAATGTTGCATATTATGGTAGGTCTGAGAAAACCAAAGAGACCTGTACTAGGGATGGAGCTAGCCGGGGAAATTGAAGCAGTAGGCGAAAATGTAAAGCTGTTTAAGAAAGGTGACCAAGTTTTTGCATCTACTTTCAATGAGAGATTAGGTGCTTATGCTGAGTACAAATGTCTGCCTGAAGACGGGATGATAACAATAAAACCGGTCAATATGTCCTATGGGGAAGCCGCTGCTGTTATTAATGGGGGAATTACAGCATTGCGTCATCTTAGAAAAGAAAATATCCAAAGCGGTCAAGAAGTTCTTATCTATGGAGCTTCCGGGAGTGTAGGTACTTTTGCGGTCCAGCTCGCCAAGTACTTTGGGGCAGAGGTTACCGGGGTATGCAGTACCACGAATTTAGAATGGGTGAAAGCTTTAGGAGCCGATAAGGTAATTGATTACACTAAAGAGGATTTTACCCAAAGTGGTGAAACTTATGATATTATTTTTGACGCAGTAGGGAAGACTTCGTCTTCACGAAGTAAGAGGGCGCTAAAAGAAAATGGAGTCTTTCTTTCCGTTTTTAAATCCACAGGAAAGGAAACGACCGAGGATCTACTCTTCCTCAAAGAGCTTATTGAAGCGGAGAATCTAAAATCAGTCATAGATAGAAGCTATCCGTTGGAAGAGATTGTTGAGGCTCATAGATGTGTCGATAAAGGGCACAAAAAGGGAAATGTAGTAATAACTATTGTATAATTACCAAGAATAATTAATTTTCTTGTAAGTATTATAATTTAAAAAAAAAGGTAAACCGAAGGATTCAAGGATGTAACTCCACATATTTTTTTAGAAGCAGAGTGGTTTGATTGTTGGGTGGATCAATTGCTTAGAACCAAATGATATAGTAAAACTAAATTTCATTCCCAAAAATAAACCAGATAGTATAAATTTTGCTATTTTTTGTATCAATTCATATTCCTTTCAGTATAAAAAGGAGTATTTTATGGCTATTTTTGATTATTAAGAATTTATAATTTTGTTGAATATTACAATTTTTCCTATTTGATGCTTATAAGCTCCCATTGTTATTTTTTTTCCAATAAGAGAACATGCTGTTATTAGAGCCCCAATCTGTATTAAAA
>CAZRBD010000089.1:0-788 GCA_964598265.1 uncultured archaeon | reverse complement strand
TTATAATTGTTGGATTGATCAGTTGCTTAGAACTAAATGAGAACATAGTTCTATTCTATTCCCGTTTTTCAACTAAATAGAAAAAATATTAGTATTTTTTATTCCAAATTATTATCTTTTAAGAGGAAAAATGTGGATTTTACTGATTATTTTATTATTTTCAATTCCATATTTTCATCAATAGGATTCTATTTCTTTTATCTAAAGACCATAAACCCTCATTTTTCATTTATTTCCTAATAAGAGAACACACTCTTATTAGAGCTCCAATACCTATCAAAATTAATAAAAAAAACTACTAAAAACAGGTGATAAAAAATTACACAAAAATTAATAGAAAAAGAAAATCTTACTGATTCTAAACATGAAAATTTTATGAAAGCGATTGTATACACAAAATATGGGCCTTCGGATGTTCTTCATCTAACTATAAAAGATTTGATCTATGACAAAAAAACATTTAAATCCATATCACTACTGAGGAGATTATAAAAATGACGAATAAACAGACAATACTGATTGCTGGAGCGACCGGAAACATTGGGGGAGGTGCTGCGGTCGCTTTAGCAAAACGTGGTGCTAGAGTTGTGTTGCTCGGGCGTTATCCCGACAAATTAAAAGCCAGGGTGAACCTTGTCCGTATTGCTTTATCTGAAGCACAGATAGATTATCAGGATACGGACATTGCCATGCAGGTGGTCGATTTCTCTGATATGGAGTCTGTGAAACACGCGGCAGCCGAGGCTATGAACCGATTCCCGATGATAAATGGTCTGATACTATCTGTT
>CAZRBD010000088.1:0-16603 GCA_964598265.1 uncultured archaeon | reverse complement strand
CGAAGTTTTTCTTTTCAATTAGAAAAGAATTCGGAAAAGGAGATTTACGACCTCAAATAGCTGATCGGTTGGGATTAGAAGTAAAAATAAAGGCCCCTAGCGATCCCGAATTACGTGCTGAAATCACGCGGAGAGTAATTGATTTTGATGACAATCCTAAGGAATTCGTAAAAATTTATGAAGCTGAACAAGAAACACTAAGAAAAAAGATACTAAATGCTCGCACAACAATAAAGGAAGTACAAATACCCAGTTCTGTTTATAAATTTGTATCCAGAATTGTTAACGAATTGGAAATCTTTTCTCAGAGAGCAGATATCACTTTTATTAGATGTGCCAGGGCTCATGCTGCTTTAAAAGATAGAAAAACAATCATAGAAGAGGATTTAAATATCGCAATGGATCTCGTTTTTGAACATAGAATTCACTCTCTCCACTATGAAATGACTCCAGAAGAAATTAAAGCAAAAATTGCTGAAGTATATGGAAAGATAAGAGAGGCATATGAAGATCCTGAAATTCTACGACCAAATAGAGAGACAGAAGGGGCATTAAAACATGATGATTATCCTCAGGAGGAATTTAAACGGCAATCTGTTGATCCTGATAAAGTAGATATTCCCGAAACGGGAGAACAAAAATTACCGCCCCCCAAGTATCCTGATAATAAAAAACGTAATCCTAAACCAGCTGGAGGTTGGAAAGTAAAAGATATCCCTTTAAATGATGATTTGAAATTTTTTGAGGATAAAGAACGGTCAGTGCCATTTATTTACAAAATGGAAAAAAAAATGACATCTATTTTAGATAATATTAGAAAAAATCGTAAGATTTCAGATTATGGGGGAAGAGGAATTGGGAGGAGAATTAAAATATCATCATCTCAAAAGGGTAGATATGTGTCTTACAGAACTCCGATACGTGGAAAAACAAAGAGTATAGCTTTAGATGCAACAATTAGGAACTATCTAAAAAATACTGTATATAATGAGACAGAAATCGATTTTCCAATTCATTTCAATAAGTATGATCTGATGGATAAAATTTATGAATATCGGGCTCCATTAGTACTATTTTTTGTTCTAGATAGTTCAGCGTCAATGTTTTATGTAATTAGACAGATGAAGGACGTAATATTATCACTACACCGAGAAGGGTATAGAAAAAGGGATAAAATTGCCCTTATAGTTTTTCGGGGTAAAGAAGCTGTTGTATTACAAAAGCCGACAGTAAATTTTCAATTAGCGGTGAATAAATTAAAGAAGTTAGAAGGAAAATCTTATACACCAATGGCAGCAGCACTAAAAAAAGTATCTCAATTAATAAAAGTCGAACAAATGAAGGATAGAAATATTATTCCCATTGTTTTTATTTGTAGTGATTGTGGAGCAAATATTTCAGTAAAATATCCCGATTTAATCGCTCAAGTGGAAACTGATTATACTTTGATTACAGAAGAGTTAAAAGACCTAACAAAGAAGCTCTCGAAATTAAAAATTCACTTGGTTGTACTCGAACCGAAAAAATCATATGCAACTCAAGCTCTTGGAGTGCACACTTATTCCGCAGGAAATATTAAAAAGAACTTTAAGAAATATGCAAATGCTCAGATTTACAAGTTCAACAAATATAATCCTAACTCTTTAATTTTAGAATTGAAAAAAATTCTCTGATTTACCATAATACTTTCAATCTTTAATACTGTAGTTTAATTGATGATGAAAAATAATCCAAATTCAGTGCTCGTCGTTGGATTTAATACTCGTCCTTTAGCTTACTCTTTAAATAAAGCAGGTTATGAAGTTTATGCTGTAGATTTCTTTGGAGATTTAGATCTTTATTCTCATGTTAAAGATTGTATAATTGTCATGAAAGAGTTGAGTGGTAATTATTATTCATTGAAAAAAAAGTATAGCACATATTTAGCTAATTTTGCGATTAATTTGCTACACAAACACAAAAATATAAATTTTGTATTAATAGGGAGTGGTTTGGATGATGCCTACAATGATAGGGAACGTATCTTAAATGAAACAAAAGTTCTCGACCTAAAAAGTGTTAATAATGACTTGTCAACGATTAAAAAGGCTCGGGATATTGATTATATATTTAAAATTCTAAAATCTCGAGGTTTTCATGTTCCATTATCATTCTCATTTGAAGATTTCAATTTAGAAAATATTAATCTGGACTTTCCCTTTATTTTGAAGAAAAAGAGGAGCGCTGGTGGTTTAAATGTCTTTAAAATTAAAGATAGAAAGAATCTATATTCTAAAGTGAAAAGTTTTGAAAGTAGTAACTTCAGGCCTTCAGAATGGCTTGTCCAAGAATATATTGAAGGGATCCCTGTTAGTTGTACTATAATTTCTAATGGTATAGAATGTGAAATTATTTCTATTAACCGTCAAATCATCGGTGAAGAATTCCTTAATCCACCAAAGAATTTTATGTATTGTGGAAATATTGTTCCCTCTGGATTGTCAGAGAGTGAAGAGAAAAAGATTGCTGAGATTTCTAAATTCTTGGCAAAAAACTTAGGATTAAGAGGTATTAATGGATTTGATTTTGTTATTAAAAATCAGATTCCCTTTTTTATGGAATGTAATCCACGTATCCCTGGTTCAATTAGAGCCTCTGAGTCTGCTTTGAATATAAATCTTTTAGATTTACATATTAAAAGTTTTACGACTGGAGAATGGAAGCAGATTTCAAAAATAATTAAATCTAGTACATTTAAATGTTTCTCAACAAAATTAGTTGTATTTGCTCTGAAAACAATCGAAAAAACCTTAATAAATAAAATTAATCATCTCAAATTTGTTCATGATAAAACAGAACCAATTAGAAATGTTTTAAAAGGTGAACCTTTATGTACTATTTTGTATGGAGCAAATAGTCTATTAGAGTCTTATAATGGAGCAAAGAATATAGTAACTGAAATTAATAAGATTATTGAATGAATAGTTATGACTAGTTGTATTACATAATTTTATATTAAAATACAGGAAATATTAGTGATAAAATGGTAAATAAAGAAGTTTGGGATAAAACGGCCCTTCAACCGCTTGAATTACCAAATCAAGTTGTAGTTCAAAACCGAATTTGGCGAGCCTCTACTTGGATGGGTATAGCAAATTCTGATGGGACAGTTAATGATACCGTAATAGATACATATAGCAAAATTAAAGCGGGCTTAGTACTTTCGGGGTTTCAGTACGTTTCTCCTGATGGAAAATCTCTTCCTGGTCAGCTTTCAAACTCAAAACCAGAAGATTTAAACGGTTTAAAACGATTAGCTGAAATTATTCATTCAACAGGAAGTTTGGCTGGAGCTCAACTGGTTCATTGTGGAGGAGCATCAAATCCAATATTTTGGGGTGGAGATGCAGCTTTAGGACCAAGTGATGGAGAGGTTCCAATCCCTACAGGTGGAAAAAGGAAAATTAGAGCTATGAGCATAGAAAAAATCGAAGATGTGACAAAAGCATATGCTGAAGCAGCAAAACGTGCAGTAGATGCTGGTTTTGAAGCGATTAGTGTTCATGGCGCCCATGGCTACGGATTATGGCAATTTTTTGACCCCGCCGTTAATAAACGCCCTAAGGATGATCCATACACAGGTACAACTTTAGAGGGTCGTTCTAAAGCTATGATAGACGCGATATTGGCTATAAAAAAAGTTGTTGACGTACCCATTTTTGTAAAAGTTAACTCAAGCTCTTCTAGTACTGAACCAGAAGAGGTAGGTCAATTGGTAAAAAAAATGGCTAACGCTGGAGCATGTCTTGTTATAATAAGTGGTTCAAGAGCTAGTCAGAATCCAAAAAAAGTTGGTGAAGCATACTTTTTGGAAAAGGCTATGAAAATTAAAGAAATTGTAGGTGATTCTAATATATCTTTTGCTTTAGTTGGAGGAATACGTTCTCCCGAAACAATAGTGAAATTACTTTCGGGTAATGGAAATAAAAGAGCAAAGTTTGAAGCTGTTGTGCTTTGCCGACCATTAATAAGTGAACCTGCTCTTATCGAACGGTGGAATAGAGAAGCAAAAACTGGAGTCCAAACACCTGCAAGATGTATATCATGCACGAGATGCTTTGAACCTACATATTCTGGAAAGGGAGTTCAATGCATGTCCTTTAAGGATGAAAAATCCTAATTTTCAATTTTTTTTTCTAGTTTTTTCAGATTTAATCAAAGATCTTTCATTATTGCCTTTACTAATATATCAAATGCTATATTCACATTTTCATCCGTTTTAGAGGACACTTTTATATAATCTAGAAAACCATATTTCTCTTTAAAGAATATAGCATCATTATCCTTGACAACAATTAAGTCAGTTAGGTCTAATTTAGTTCCTAAAAATATAATCGGTAAATTTGGATCTTTTTCTCTAAAAATATCCACCCAGCCAACAATTTCCCCTAAACTGGATTTATCTGTAAGATCAAAAAGAAATAAAGCTCCACTTGCTCCTGTAGCGTAATTTTTTAGTATGTTTCGAAAAATTTTTTGGCCACCGAAGTCCCACAATTGAAGTTCGAAATGTTTATCATTGGTATTATATTTCTTCATAAAAAAATCAACTCCTAACGTTGCTTTAGTATTTGTTACAAAATTTCCCTCAACATACCGATGAAGAAGTGTTGTTTTGCCAACTCCTCCATCTCCTCCCGTGATGATTTTCAAATATTCTTTTTCGATATTTAATTTCATGTTTTTTTCTGTCTATGTGGGTATTAATTAATCCCAATTGTTACAAATGTTTTGTTCTATTTTGTCTAATTATATTTTTTTCTTTTATTTATAATTGTTATTCTTTTTTTTCATTGTTTTTTTTATTTTTTCTATTTTTATATCTCTTTTAAATATCTTTTGTCTTTATTCTATTCTATATAGCTAATATTCTAGATCACTCAACTATTCATATAATGGAGTAAAAAGAGTAGTAATTGAAATTAATAAAATTATTGAAATAAAGTCTTCTGAAATTTCTAAAGCTCTTTCATAATTTCATTTATTAATAACTGAAATGCTAAATTAACATTCTCATCCGTTTTAGAGGACACTTTGATGTAATCCAGAAAATTATATTTCTCCTTAAAGAATATAGCATCCTTATCCTCTACGACGATTAAGTCGGTTAAGTCTAATTTAGTTCCTAAAAATATAATAGGTAAATTTGGCTCTTTTTCTCTAAAAATATCAACCCACTCATTTATTTGCTCTAAACTGGATTTATCCGTGAGATCAAAAAGTATTAAAGCTCCATTTGCTCCTGTAGCGTAATTTTTTAATATATGACGAAAAATTTTTTGGCCACCGAAGTCCCACAATTGAAGTTCGAAATGTTTATCATTGATATTTAATTTCTTCAAAAAAAAATCAACTCCTAACGTTGATTTAGTATTTGTTAAAAATCTTGACTCAACATACCGAATGAGAAGTGTGGTTTTACCAACTCCCCCATTTCCTCCAGTAATAATTTTAAAAAGCTTTGATGACATTCTTTCATCCCCTTCTCCAATATTATAAATCACTCAACTAATCAGAAAAATACTTTTTGTTATATAACCTTCATAATTATCGCTTTTATTTTCGCGATATAAGATCCCAATTTTCTTTCATCTGATTCTGGAACCGCAAGTGCTAGGATTCTATTCTCATCTAAATCATGTAAGATAACTGAACCGTTTTCTCCCCCTATAATGGAATATTCCATTCCGCTTTCTAATAAAACTCCAGATAAGTTATATAAAGCAGCCACCATAGCTGAAAGAATTGGTTCAGGCATTGTAGATTGAATTTTAATAGGCAATCCATCTTTAGTTATTATTGCTAAGACAAGTGTGTTTGGAATTGCTCTTTTCAATCCCACAAATATTTCTTCTCTTAAAATATCGGATGTTTCAATTATAGCATTTATCTGTAAACTTAATTTTTGTAATCTTTTTATATGAGAATCTAATCCTTCAAGCTCTGCGAATTCACGATCTAAATAGACTATCATAGTGATTGATTCTGCTAAGATTGAAAGGACAATTTTCTCCTTGCCAATTATTAAATTATAAGAAACAAATTGATTTAGGGAGTCTTTTAGCATTTTAGATGAAAGGAAAACAAGACTACTATTAGCAGCTGTCACTTCTCCCATTGTCATTTTTAAATCCTTTTTAAATGCACTGGCGATTTTAGTACCTTCGGGAGTTCCAATATTGATACCTATTATAGCAGATGAGGATTTAAGTTCTTTTTCAATTAACTTGGAAACGTCTTTTTGTAATTCTTCTACTATTTTATCTTGAATTTCCATTGTTGCATATATATATATTTTTTGAAAATAAAAATATATTCTAATAATTTAATAATAATTTCAAGATTACTTATACAAAACCAGACGAAATATTAGAAAATGGAATTAAAATTAGAAACGTATGTAATTATTTTAGCAGCAGGGTATGCCAAAAGATTGATGCCCCTTTCTAAAAGAATTCCTAAACCATTATTAGATATCAATGGTAAAACATTAATTTTTAGAATTATCTCCAATTTTAAAATTTCTGGATTTTCCAGATTTTGCGTATTGGTGGGATATAAAAAAGAACAAATCAAGGAGGAGGTTTCAAAAATTAAAGAGATTGAAGTCAAATTTGTTGAACAAAAACAAATAGTGGGAATGGCAGATGCTATTGCTTTGTGCGTTAATTATATTAATAATTCTGAGAAACATGTAACAAATTTTTTTGTTTCAGCTGCGGATATTGTAATTTCTCAAGAGAAAATTCTCGATATGTATTTACTTCATTTAAATTCAGAAGCTGATATGGTATTGAGTTTAATGAAATCTAATGATATCGAAATTGCTAAAGGTCATGGAAATGTAAAAATAATAACTGATTTGGTCAAAGTAGATTATAAGATTCATCAAGGATTAAAAATCATTGACGTGATCGAGAAACCAAAACCCAATCAGATTTTAAGTGAATATTACTCCTTACCATTATATATCTTTAATCAAAAAATTGTTAAATATTTAGAAAAGGTTAAAATATCTGAACGAGGGGAAAAAGAATTTCAAGATGCCATAAGGGAGGCTTTGAAATCTGGAGTTGACGTTCAGGGGATACAGGTTATTGACGAACTAGTAAATATTGATACAATTGGTAACTACCATATAACTTTTTTAAAAGATTTGATAAAAATTAACAATAGATTTTTATCTGGAGTAAGCCTTAAGAAATTTAAAGGCAAGTCTCCAGAATTTTTCGAACCCGTGAAAGTTAATTATGGTGTTGAAATGGGATATAGCGTTTCATTAGGACCCTATGTTTCAATCGGGAATTATTGTAAGATAGGGGATTTTTGTGAGCTTGCTGATGTATTAGTTTTCGAAAATGCAGTTCTTGGAAAATCATGCGAATTGAATTGGTGTATTATAGATGAAAATGTTATCTTGCCGGACAATTTTCATGCTCAGAATTGTTTTATTACACTAAAAGGTAAAAACAAATTAGAATTCGAAAAAATATATTTTTAAATTGTAATTGATATAGTAAAAAATATAAATAAATAACATTGTGATTTTGTTAATGGAAGATAATGAAAGTTTACGTATGGAAATCGAAAAGTTAAAAAAACAGCTCGAAATAAAGGATAGCCTAATTAAATTAAAGGATGAACAGGTTAAAACACTCGAAAATTCTTTAAAATTAAAGGATGAGGTTATTCAGACTTTAGAGAGTTCATTAAACATTAAAGATGAAAAAGCCAAAACTTTAGAAAAACAAATCAAATTAAAAGAAGAAGAAATTGAAAATTTAATATCTACTTCATTAGATCCACTTCTTCTGAAAGAAAAAGTTGAAAAAATAAAAGATTTAGAGAAAGAATTAAAAATTTTAAATGGGGAATTAGCAAAATCAGATGAGGATCTAGAAAGTTTAGAACTAGAACTCGAAAAATTAACAAACGAAAAGGCGAATCCAGCAACTTCAAACATTCTCGAAGCTACGAATACTAACATTTCAAAATCAGAAATAATTGAGAAAATGAAAGATATTTTGCAAAATGCCTCACATAAAGTTATGATTGTTACACCAAATATATTAGATTTACAAGATGTTCCTGTGTATGATGTAAGATCATCTGTTAGTGTGAATATCGCATGTTTAGTTAATGAAGGTATAGATGAGCATACAGAGCTTCTAGATGAGCTCTTATCACTTGATAATATCGCAATCAGAAAATATGAGAGAGAAGATAGATACGTAATAACTAGAGATGGTGAGGAATTATTCCTGGCTGTTATTGGAAATTCTGAAAACAATTATCTTGTAATTCATACACAGGATCGTAACCATATTCGACTTTTGAATTCCTTAACCATGGAGGCCTGGATAGCAAGTAGAAAGATTTAATGCTAAATTTTTTATAAAATATTTCACTTTTACTTTAAGTTTTTAATCTACTTTTTAAATTTCAATATAGGATTTTGCCCTTTTGTTAAAATGAACTAACTGATTATAACCTATATTCTTTAACATTTGAGTTGTGTTCTTAAATTGCCAAGCAATATCTTTAGGATTATGAGCATCCGAGCTTAATAAAATAGAGATATCCATATCATACATTTCTCTTATAATTTTTTCACTAGGATATTGTTCTTTACATGGCTTTCTTAATCCTCCTGTGTTAATTTCCACTACAAAATCGTTTTTCTTTATAATTTCCAAAGCCTTCATTTCTTCATTATGGACTTTTTCTTTGTTCAGAGGAATATCATTGAATTTTTTAGGTAAATCAAAATGCCCCACAATATCAAAATCAAAATCTGGTGAATTTAACATTTTTTGGAGTGTTTTATAGTAATGTAGAAAAACTATATCTGCACCATAATAATCATAATCGTTTCTAAATCTGGAATCATCAAATCCCCAAGCACCTTTTCCGTTTTTAAAATTTAGAATATGTATTGATCCCAAGATATAATCTAACTTATTTTTCACCTTATCTAAATGCTTATTCAACGAAAACTCTTGATTCTTAAAGAAATCTATTTCAAAGCCAATTCTGATTATAATCTCATCCTTATATTTTTCTTTTAAATTCTCTGTAGTTGTTAGATATGTGTTAACCTCGTTTAATGTAATAGCATAATCTTCATAAGGGATGCGTTCGATATTCTTTAAAAATTCAAAAGGAAAGTGATCACTTAAACCAATTGTGCTAAGTTTACTCTCAATTGCACTTTTAACATAATCCTCAATCGTTCCAACCGCATGGTGGCAGAGTTGATTATGAGTATGCCAATCCCCGGGTAATTGATTATGATGCCAATCTTCTAAAGCCATCTTACATTAATTAGTTGTAAAAATAAGATAAAATTAATGATTACATAATATAAATTATTGGTGTAGGAAAATCTCAAAATACCATATGAGAAGGATTGAAAAATCAATTACGGATAAAAAAATAATTACAGAATTGCTAAACAAGGGTAGATATATAACAATTGCTATGTCTAAAGATGATTATCCTTATATAATAACACTTAGTTATGGATATGACAATTCTCGTGATGCTCTATACTTCCATTGTGCTAAAGAAGGGCAGAAAATCGATTACATTAAATATAATTCTCAAGTCTGTGGCACAATAATTGAAGATAATGGTTACTACAATGACGAGTGTGTACAGGCATTTCGGTCTCTTGTAATAAGAGGAAAATTAAGTTTTATTGATACAATTCAGGAGAAAAAGCATGCATTCGACGTTCTCTTAAATCATTTAGAAAAAGATCCTAAAATAATGAAAGAGAAACACTTCGGAAATGACAAAAACTATATTAAAACAGGTATATTAAGATTAGACATAACAGAGATCACTGGCAAAGAGGAAAAAGCGAGTTAAGAAATATCTAGGCAATATTAAACAAACTAAATTTTTATACACTTAAAAACAGTTTGCCAACAATATTCTTGAAAAAATTTAATCTTACAAACAGGTTTTTCAAGAAAATTCAGAATTTTATAAATAGTTTTGAATAAAGCTCTATTTTTTATAAAATTTCCAATAACCATGGCGAAGGGTGAGATAAGGAAATATTCATAATGCTGAATATTGCCAAATTTATTTTTAGCTTTTAATAAATCTGAAATTAATAATGGGTGTTCAAATTTAGTTCTTTGTTTCGGAGCAACGTATTTTCTATTTAATTCAACGATCGGATTTTTTTTCAATGGCTCAATAAATACGATACATCCTTTTTTTTTAAGTAAACGTTTACATTCTCTAAAGAATAAGTCAAGGTCGGGTAAGTGATGTATAGCTCTCGATCCAATAATAATATCGAACTTTCCATCTTCAAAATCTGGAATTTGAGCATTCATTAATTTAAACTCTAAATTTAACTTTAATTTTTCAGCCTCCTGTTTACAATGATCAATGAAATTGGCCGAAAGATCAATACCTATTACATTAGCACCTTCTTTAGCAAAATAACAAGAAATATGTCCTCTACCACATCCAACGTCTAAAATATTTTTGCCATCCACAAATCCAATCAAATTTCTGAATTTAATATTTGCTAATCTAAAAAACTGCTCATCTTCTAAATTAAAAGTTTGTGTTGAACGAACTTTTTTTTTCCCGTAATACCTTTCTTCATTTTTGAAGACAGATTCATATTTTAATAATGTCTTATCTCGTTCTTCCTTATCCATGAGAATCGTTTTAATAATTTTCAGTCATTTCTCTATAATTTTTTATTGATTTTTTATCTTATGTTAGTACAAAGGAAGATTATCGATTATTCTTAATCTCTTTTTTTAAAGAGTAAGCTAAAAATATTTTTCTCAAAATACGCTAATCTTATGGTTAATCAATAAATCTCCTAATAAACTTTTGGACTTCACTTGCAGGTTGAAAAATACCGAAATGCCCTTCACATAAGATGTCCACATTTAAATCTAACAATTTTTTCAAGGAATTTTGATAATCTCCATAATTACTTACTCCTGGAATAATAGGACCATGCAAATCCTGACCAAACAGAATTTTAATGTTTTCAATTTCGAGTAAAATTGATATTGAACCTGGTGTGTGCCCAGGGATATGTAAGCACTGAAATTTATACTTACCAAATTGTAATATCTCATATTCTCCTTTCAATTTTTTTTCAAGTTTAATTGGTTTATAATTTACTCCATACCATGTCGCTGCTGTCTTTCTATCATGTCCTTTTTCTTCGATTGGTTTTGCATCTAACTCATGCGCATAAAACTTTACTTTTTTATTAAAAGTTTTAAGATCGGCACAAGCTGCTATATGATCAATGTGAAAATGGGTTATAATACAGTGGTTGATATCCATCGGATTTAAATTTAATTTGCTAATTTTTTTAATCAAGCTTAGGCTCATACCGCAATCAATTAGAACTAGTCCATCTTCACCGTGAGTGTCTATTAAATAAACAGAACACCCACTATCACCAACGTGATAAACATCCTTAAATATTTCTTTCATATTCTATCATCTTCTCTTAAAGAAGTTACTCATTATAGATTTTCTTATACAAAATTATTGAGATAAGTACTGCCATTCCTGCCGCAAATAATACATCTGAAGCATAATGGGCACCAACTACAATACGGGATAACCCTACAAATAGAGCCCAACCTACCACGAGAAACGTAACGATAATTTTGACTGGATCATTCCATTTCCTCTCTCGTACTAATATCAACAAAGGTATGAGCATAAATGACATACCCGTATGACCTGAGGGAAAAGACTGATTCCCCGAAAGCCCCGGTGGTAAGAACCAGGGAGTATAATCTGAATATGAGAGAAGATCTCTAAATCTAACTCTTCCAGTTAAGGCTTTAGTGATTCGTACAAATAGTATTGGATTTAGTACAGTTAAAATTATTAATATAGCCGAAATATTCCTGTAAATCTTCCAATCTTTATTATATGTTAGGATAACAAAAATAATTAAGGAAATAACAATTCCTCCTCCATTGAAAATTAAATCTTTTGAATTAAATATAAATCCAGATATTAATACGAATATTCCAATTAAGATAATAACGTAAGCAGGAATTTTTTGTTTCCTGAGATCTGGATTATAGCCCCCTATTAATACTGCTAACGCTATAGCTATCAGAGCATATCCTGGAACTTCACCGTAATCCGCTCCAAAACTTCCCCATAAAGAATTTTCATCGACTACTGCTTTTGATATTTCTAAATCCGTAAATCCAAAAATTATCGCTAGAATTATCCAGGAGATAACTAAGATAATAAGTAATTTATCTACCAAAGACTCTTTCAGTTTTAATTTCATTTTACAATCATTCCCACTTGTGAGCTAATATCATTATAGATTGGTTAATTGAATATTTTAAAGCTTGATATAATTAAACTCTATTTAATCCTTCCTTTAATCAGTATTATAATATCCTTTGTGTTATGTTTATTTAAGAATTTTTTCTCTTAAGGCAATAAGTTTATCTGGATAGTCCGTATAAATTGCATCAACAATCTTACCTTTATAATTTAATTTTAAAACTTGTTTCATGCTTTTTATTTTATTTACATTCCAAACATAGCACTCAAAATCGTTGTCAATAATATCTTTAAATAATGTAGCTATATTTCTCTTGTATCTTACGTTTATAGTAGAAATCCGATGATCTTTCAGTCTATCAATATTTAATGTTTGGTTATTGATCCTCGTAAAGTTTCCATCACTAGTATTAATTAATTTAACTGAATTATTTTTTCTCCTTAAAGAAGAAAGGACCCCTATACGCCTATCAAAAATCTCTATTGCATTAATGAGATTATTTTCCTTAGCTAAATGAATAAGCTCTAATCCAACCTTCCGAGTAGCTATATCGAAACTATATCGAATATTGTGATATTCCTTCATGAATGCCTGAAATACATCTTTAATTAAGGGAACTTTTCTATTATCTTCAAATTTTAATTGTGTAAGTTCTTCATATGTTAACTTGCTAGGATAAAAGTATTCAATACCTATTTTAATAATCGGGTCATGAAAACAAATTAATTTGTTATCCACAGTCATCTGTATATCTGTTTCAATCCCCGCGCCCATTTCAACTGCCTTTCGAAAGGATAGAATTGTATTTTCAATTTCATAACCAGATGCTCCTCTATGACCAAATACATAAGGTTTCATGATTTAAACGCTTGGGTTTCTAAGAAAAGTGAAAAACATAGTTTTTATAGAAATTAAAATTACTAATATTACTTAATGTTTACCCTAGATTACTCTAGATTTTGATTAGCATGAGCATAGACAAAACAGAAAAGGAAGGAGAAATAAAAAAGCCATTTATCACGAAACTCAAAATTTATTTAAGAAATCTTTTTGATTTTTCCAAGCTTGATAAGAAAACAATTCTCTATATTGTCATCTTTATTTTTCTAATAGCAATTTCAATTTTGTTACTTTATTATAATTATTTTGTTGATAAAACTTTTATTTTTACCCTCGTTGCGAAGTGGTTTGTAAACCCTATCTATGAATTAGGTTTTATTGGAATATTTCTTTTTATCGCCGTCATGGCGGCTCAAGGATTGTTAGTTCCAATTCCTTCCGAAGTAGTCTTATTAGCAACAGGGATGATTTGGGGATGGGCTTTAGGAGGGCTCTTAGGTATAATAGGTTCTATGACAGCAGCGTTATTGTGTTTTTATGTGAGCAGAAAGGGAGGAAGACCTTTAGCCAAAAAATTTGTTGGAGAAAAAGCTATTAATATGGCTGATGATTTAATTCAAAAATATGGTATTAAAGTAATTATCATTTCAAGATTTATTCCTTTTATCTCTTTTGATGTTATTTCATATGCTTCTGGCTTAGTCGACATAGATGTTAAGACTTATTCACTTGGAACTTTGATTGGCTCCATCTTTAGAGCATTTTTTTATTCGATTTGGGGCGCTCTCTTAGGTTTTACCCCTCCTATAGATACTACAGATGTGGGATCAATTGAAGCTCAAGCCAGTGTATTTAACTGGATTTTATTAATCGTTTTGGCCATATTAGCATTAATGTTTATTGCTTATTTCGTTACAGCTAAGTACTATGAAAAAAAGAAGCAACCGAAATAAATTTTAGCCAAGGTGTAACTTATTATTACCAAAATTTTAATCAGTTGGAATCATTCATGCCTAAATTAGGTTTGGAGGTATTACAGTGATATCACTACTATTTTTAATGATGATTTGAACAACTTATCTCATGATTAAATATGATAAACCATCACAAGAAATAGAAATTAAAGATTATAATGAATTGGATTGGAATACTGATTTTTACAAAGCACTTAACACAGCGATCAGTACAAATAACATACAATCTCTTTATAAACTCTCAAAAATTTTTACCAGACATTGTTTTAAAAAGTTAGAAAATTGAAGATATTGTTGAGTGGGTTGAATCTTCTTATTTAATTTTATAAGGGTTTAGATCGTATATTCCTCAAATAACACTTTTTAATTTTTTGCATTCAATTGAATTTTTTTTTGGGTACAAAAGGTTTTTTGTACGTTACTATGTAACACATAAACTGATTTTTACATACTTTTTTAAGTACAAAGACTTATTTAAATTTTGAAAAAAAAAAAAAAATTAATAAATAAAATTAATTAAGAAGAGATGGTCATGAGAATTAGCGGAGATTACGAGAAAATTCTTGAGGATAATTTAAAAGATGAATTAGAGTGGTTAGAGGAAGAATTTAAACTACTCTTCAAAGATAAAAAGAACTACTCAAAAGATGATATTTTAATTGGAAATATCATTTTGGACAAGTTGACAAACAATGCCAGATCAAATGATAGTGAAGAAGTACTCAATATGCTAGCTGTTACATTAAATAGGATTGAGCAGACATATCCTGCCTTTTTTTAATTTAATTTAATATGAGAGAATTTATTTATTAGTTTATCACTTCTTCTTTCAGTTAACCAACATTTTTAATAATAGTGATGATTCACTAAAATCATTTAAATAAAACTCATAAATTTGTATTAGATTTAAAGTAATTAGATGAGTTATTATAGGAGCGAAAACAATATTAGCATTAATAGATTAAGTCATAGTTGAACATGGAAAGAATTATCTTAATTCATTGGAACAAGCAAACTGGACCAGAACCTATAATTCAATATCCTCCAGAGAAGCCATTTCCTGCAAAACCACTTCTCCTGAAGATATGGGCAAAGCACGAATTAAACAAAGAAAATTCGATGATAGAATATGCTCCAAATGAGGGTGAGGATTGTTATCTTTCAATTATTCAAAAATTTGAGGGAGAACTCTATTTCCTCTTGATCGAATTTAATAAAAATAATTTCATTG
The DNA here is from genome assembly GCA_964598265.1 of uncultured archaeon. Taxonomy (GTDB): domain Archaea; phylum Asgardarchaeota; class Lokiarchaeia; order Sigyniarchaeales; family SOKP01; genus Loki-b32. Next base: position 1,206 of record CAZRBD010000088.1, on the reverse strand, counting down.
GAGATATAATTAAGGAATCTCCGGATATTCTCGCTCTTATTAGTAAAAATTTGACAGAATTAATCAATACTAATAAAATTACTAGAGCAATTTCAGAGGCATTTAATACAATAAGAAATTTTTCTAAATTGGATGAGGAAGAAGATTTAATAAGCTTTTTCAGGGATAAGATAAAATATATTATTTTAAAAATACTACGAAATGGAGTTATATCTAAAACTAATTTAACTAATACTTTAAGGCAAGAATATGGATTTTCTACTATAAATATTGATTTAATTCTTATTTCCTTCATCCGTGAGAATTTAATTATAAAGAAAAACATACCTGGAAGTAAGGAATGTTATTTTTTAATAAGGGACCTTTCTTGCATCAGAATACCCCCCAAAAGTTTACCTAAAGATTACGTAGAACAAAATGTGTTAAGAAAATATAGAGATACTCTAAAAAACTATTATCTCGAATATAATACAATATCTGACATTGAAAATAAAATTATAATTCAAACGGTGCTTTTAAATAAAGATGTCTTTCTCTTAATAAAAACTCTAAGAGAAACACATATCACCATAAGTGATTGTTTAACTATTCTCAATAATAAGGAAGAATTATTTAACGAACTTATAGAAAAAAAATTTATTTATGAGCTAAAAGGATTTGTCTACATTTTTTCGGATGTTCGTTTCATAAAATTTCTTCCTTCATACATCATTAAAAAGTTAGTAAAAAGATATGATAATCGAGAAATTTCTTTAAATGAATATATAATTCATTTAAAATTAATTACTGAACAGTTAGGTACTCTTCCTGAAGAAATTAACTACGAAATTGTCTAAAAAATTACTGATTTTCTTTTTCATATTGTAAATAAATAAAGTTATATAAAGAAAAAAGTGCGACAAGAAGTCTTATGTCCGAATACAGGACTTGAAAAGAAGGAAACATAAAGGTGATTTTCAAAAACTGGTATTGAGATGATCAATAATGGCTACCTGAGCATGCATCGTTAGTAATGACTTTGTGTGAAGCCTCGGGAACAATGTACCGTCAGCGCTTAGCTATAAAGCGGGCTGTGGGCTAGCCAAAGAACCTATGGGAAACGACAGTGAAGGTATGATAAACCTCGTTATTATAAATCGGCGAAATGTAGCTGATACGCCGAGACCAAAATGGTGGGTTGCCAGGTAGGAATGGTTTTTTTTCATT
>CAZRBD010000087.1:0-17060 GCA_964598265.1 uncultured archaeon | reverse complement strand
TGATACGCCGAGACCAAAATGGTGGGTTGCCAGGTAGGAATGGTTTTTTTTCATTCCTTTATCATCCATAGCGCAATCGGGGGATAATACCTCCCTAAGGGTTCTATTGAACGTCGGGCATTTGGAACTTGGTAAACCCAATAAGCCCCATACACGTATGTGGAATGGTATCCCAACCGTGAGGAGGGGGGAAGGCTTAGTGGGTAGAGGATGCTGGAAAAAGCGAATGCCATGCTGTAATGGGATAGATAGGGCTGTAGTCTCGATCGAACTACAGAAATACCCAATCTGAAAGGATGCTGACTTCCTAAGCAGGTCTCAACGAAAGAAACATAATGAGAAATCCTAACTGGAGGTGAAGTTAGACGATGTGTGAAAGCATTGAACAGAACAAAGGGCGTGTGGTAGATTGGGAAAATATCCAATGGGATGTTTCCAAGCAACACGTAAGACGGCTTCAAGAACGAATCTTTCGAGTAACCCGTGATAAGGACTGGGCGAGGGTTAAAAACCTTCAGAAACTCCTTGTCAGATCACATTCAGCGAGACTCTTGGCAGTTAAAAGAGTCACGCAAGAAAATAAGGGTAAATATACACCAGGAATTGATGGACAAATTTATGCTACCTCAAAGGAACGTGCTGATTTAGTGAAAGATGTCTGTCAGACCAATATTTTTAATTATAAATGCAAACCATTAAGACGCGTCTATATTCCAAAAAGTAGCGGTGATAAACGTCCATTAGGCATTCCAACAGTCAAAGATCGAGTTATGCAAATGCTCGTGAAACTGGCATTGGAGCCTGAATGGGAAGCGCGGTTTGAACCACATTCGTATGGTTTCAGACCGGGACGCCGATGCATGGATGCGATTTGGCAAATTTGGAATTCTATTCGAGTGATAGGAAATCGCCGACAGAGTGAATGGATTTTGGATGCGGATATTTCTGGATGCTTTGATAATATTAATCATGAAGCATTGATTAAAAGAGTTCCCGTATTTCGGGAAACAGTGAGGGGATGGTTAAAATCGGGGACAATTGAATTCGGAAAGTACTTTCAGACAAAATCGGGCACGCCGCAAGGTGGAATTATAAGTCCTTTACTCGCAAATATAGCTTTAGATGGGATGGAACGGCTCTTTGGTGCGGAAAACTCCAAAGGGAATTATACATCTCCATCTCATAGGCGGGGCGAGAATAAAGGGCTTAACTTAATTCGATATGCGGATGATTTCGTGGTGACAGCACCGTCAAAAGAGAGGATAGTGAGTTACATGCTTCCGAAGCTTAGAGTCTTTCTCAAAGAGAGAGGCATGGAATTGAATGAAGCCAAAACAAAGATTATACATCGAAATGACGGATTTGATTTTCTTGGTTTTATAATCTGTCAATACAGCAATAGAATAAGAAGTGTGTGCTTAGCTAAACCTTCTAAAAAGGCGATTAAACGTCATTTAGAGAATATTAAGATAGTAATTTCAACGAATAAGCAGATGAAGGCAGATGAGCTCATCTCTAAACTAAACCCGATTATTAGAGGATGGGCAAATTATTATTGCTACAGTAGTGCAAAAGAGACATTTAATTACATCGATTATCGAATATGGAAGATGTTATGGCGGTGGTGTTTACGACGCCATACAGATAAAGGGAAACAATGGATACGGCACCGATATTTCATGAATATTAGCAAAAGAACATGGATTTTCGGAGAACGAAAAGACAATGTATTGCTTTTTAGTAGATCTTTTAGAGCGGGTGTAAAATATACTCCTATAAAGGGGTATAATAGCCCGTATGACGCAAATTTGCATGAATATTGGAGTAAGCAACATGGAAAATCCTGGCGTGAGACAACGCCAATGTGATCATTTCCTATAGAAACGTTCGGGGTGATTTGGGTTGTTTCGGGGGGATTGTGAGAAACATGAACCAAAGGAACATGGTGACATAATGCGGGTTCTTGAGGCGCGAGCCCCGTGCAGGGAAACTTGCACGCGGGGTTCCTAAAAGAGGAAGAGGATGGTAACCTACTCTCCTTATTTAACAACCAATTCACATACATCTTACAAATATAAAATAAAACATTTTAAAGATGGTGATTTTAATTGGCACTTGAAATAGTAGATATATTGCAAGGCTCATTTTCCTTGGCATTTGTTATTATATCAATTGTGATTGGACTTACAATCCTTTCGAAATACTTTAAATTTAAAAATAGACTTTATATTTTAGTAGGTATTTCTTGGCTTGGAATCAGTTTTCCATGGATTCCTGATTCAATTTCGTTTATATTGAATATTTTCTTCCAGATATCACTCCCAGTGGAATTATATTTTATCATAGGGAATGTGTTTATACCGATTGCTCTACTTACATGGATCATAGCCTATACTGATATGATTAATAAGCAAAAGCAGAAAATGGCAGTGATTTTAACAATTATCTTTTCTGTTGTTTTTGAGATAACCTTTTTTACACTGTTCTTCATTGATCTTGACTTGATTGGTGTCATTAATCCTATTCGTCCTTTTACTGTTGATTTTAGCATTTTTATAACAATTTACCTGGTTTTTATAATTCTATTCATGCTAATAACAGGTACTATATTCGCACAGAAATCCATTAAATCAGAAAATCGTGAAGTCAGGCTAAAGGGGAAATTACTGCGTGGGGCATTTATTACATTTACAATTGCGGCAATTCTTGATTCTTTACTTGGAATGATCTTTGAAAATCCCACTGATCCTTTGTTATCAATTATGGTTGTAATAATCAGAATAATGTTAATTATCAGTGCTCTCGAGTTTTATGGGGTTTTTCTTTTGCCTCGGTGGATGAAAGAGATTTTGACTAGAAGTGAATAATTTCTCTTTTTTTTAATCTTTTTTCTAATTATATATATCTAAAAAAATCTTAGGGATATAAGATCAGTATATTAACAATATTTATTAGAATAAACAAGTAATATTGTTTAACTGAATTAAAATCGTTTTAGAAAAAAGTGTTGCTTATGTTATTTGTGGAATTGGATAATCTTACCCAACTATCTGGATTATTTGCTGTTTTGACAGTTTCTATTTCTTGGATGTATGGATTAATTGTACTCTTCAAAGCCATAAAGCTAAAGAAAAAGGTGCTTTTTCATTTCTATTTCGCAATTATATTTATAATGTCTCCATGGTATCCTAGTGCTTTAGGATATATTTATTGGTTGATAACAAACGAAGAAATTGTGTATTCTATTTATGTTCTTATAGGAACCATTGGAACTCCTCTTGCTTTATATGCATGGCTGCAAATTTACATGCCTGCTTTACACAAAAATCAAAAAGGAAAAGCCGTATGGATAATAATATGTTTGTCAATAGTATTTTACATTTACCTAACTGTCTTTCTATTTCTTGCTCCAGATGCTCCGGTTGAAGGCTTGATCGGTATCAAAAGGAGTGCAATTGATATAGACTATAAAGGTTTTGTGTTAGTTTTTCTAGCTTTTTCACTATTGGTTAGCACAATTACGGGGAATGATTTTTCAATAGCATCTTTAAAAATAAAAGATAATCCTGTTACTCGCTGGAAAGGTCGTTTTCTTATACTATCCTTTAACCTCTTCGCAATCGGTGCAATCGGAGATGGATTTCTTCCATTAACACCACCGACTTTAATAATATTCAGATTATTCTTGATGTTGTCTTCTACATTCTATTATCTTGGTTTCATGCTTCCAAAATGGCTCAGAAAATTATTGAAATTAGAAGCTGAATAACTTAATTAATTTTTTTTCTGACTTTTTTTTTAAAATTAGTATTAAAAACTTTTTTTCTTATAACAAGAAACACTTAGATTTTTTTACCAATTAAGATTCAATATATTGAAAAAATGGATAATTATTCTGATAATGATTGGAACTGGGATTTTTATAAAGAACTTGTAGATGACATCGAAGAAAATAAGAATCTTATTAGCTGCTTCAGTTGTGGCAAGTGTGTAGGAGATTGCCCAGCGAAAAGAGTCTCCAAATTTAACATTAGGAAAATTATTCGAAAAGTCCTTCGAGGAGATAAAAGCGTTTTAAAGGATTCTGATATTTGGTACTGTTATCTCTGTGAAAAATGTAAAAAGATATGTCCAAAAGAGGGTATCAACATACCTTTACTCATTATTAATTTGAGGAATGAAAGCTTTAAAAAAGGATTTGGTCCTCGATATACCAATCTAAGAAAATATGTAGAAATGTCAGAGAGATTTCTTACAAAAGGAATTGTAGTAGAAGAACCACTAGGAGAACCTTTATCTCAAAAAAGAATTGATGAACTGAATGACATCTGTAATTTCGCTAGAATAAAATATGTATTTAAAGCAAGTAAAGGAAAAAATAAGAGCCAAACTAAAAAAAAACCATAATTTACGATACGACAAATGGAAATAGACAATTTAGCATTAAACCTGGATGAAATTGTAAAAGAACACCCTGAAAATCCTTTAGAATATTTTAGAGATAAGAAATTATGCGTATTTAACGCTTGTTTGGAAACATATTATCCCGGAATAAGATTTGGGATCCAAGATTTATTGACAGATCTTAATTTTGATGTACCTACTAGCACAAATCAATCTTGCTGTAGTGGAACATTTTTTCAAAGAAATCTCATTACAAGAGCTCAATTTGCAGCTATAAATGAAAGGAATTTGAATGAAATGAATCACCAAGCCGACATTGTTCTCCTACCTTGTAATGGGTGTTATAATTCTCTACTTAGAGGACGTGACCTTTTAAAAAGTAAAGAAGTGCGAATAAAGACCCAAGAAATATTAAATAATTTAAAAGAGAAATATAAGGAAGATACTTATCCTGGAAAATATGAAATATTAGAAAAACCTAATTTAAGATTGGTTCATGACCTAGATTTTTTATATCTCATTAGAAATGATGTTCTGAATTCATTGAAATTCGATTTACAAGGTTTGAAGGTAGCAGTTCATTATGGATGTCACTATTTAAATTTATCAAGAGATAAGAAAACCCCAGAAGGTCTATTAAAAAATAAAACCAAATTAGAAGATCTTATCACTCTTTTTGGTGGTGAACCAGTTGATTATCAGGAAAGAGAATTATGTTGTGGATGGGGTGCTAGCCAACGCATTATTAATTTACCTGAATCATTATATATTACATATCGAAAATTAAAAAGTGTACAATACGCAGAAGCAGATTTTATTCTTACTCCTTGTCCTACTTGCCTCTATACGCTAGAAAAACCTGAATACCGAAAGGGAATTGCCAATTTATATCATGAACATTTTGATATTCCTGTGATTCATTTAAATGAATTATTAGCCATGCTTCGTGGATGTGAAGAAGAACGTTGTATGACACTGAAGAGAAAAACACCCCGATTAGAAGGGATTTTTGAAATCATAACAAGAGAATAGGGCATAAAAAATACATCATACCCTAACGATAAAAAACTTTAATAAATAGTCATTTTCTTGATATAGATGAAAAAATTAATAGTAGATAATGGTAAAATCAATTTGTCTACCCGCAGGATAATTGCTATATTTTTGTTAATATTAACCACTATTCTTTGGGGCTCTTCTTTTATTCTCACTAAAAATATTACTCAAGATGTCCCTGTCTTTCTTTATCTTGGATTACGGTTTTCTATTGCACTCTTTGGGTTTATTCCATTTATTTTTCATATAAAACATCTAAATAAAAAAATTATAATAATGGGTTTTATCACAGGCTTATTATTTTTCTTCGGTATGGCCTTTCAAACTTCTGGACTTCAATTAACAACCGCAGGAAAAACTGGATTTATCACAGGTTTAAGTACTATAATAGTACCTTTTTTAGCTTGGTTTGTTTATAAAAAACCTATGAGTTTAAAAATATGGATTGCGGTAATTTTATCTGTAATTGGTATGGCATTTTTATTTTTGGAAGGTGAAACTACTAGTGGAATTATCATCGGTGATATACTGGTCCTGATTTGTGCGTTTTTCTTTGCCTTTTACATAGTGCTTAATGATAAATTTGTACACATTTCAGATATCTATCTTTATTCCATGATACAAATATTTGTGATTACTATTTCTAGTTTTATTGTTTCGTTCTTTTTTAGGGAATCATATGATATATTTCCAATGCCGCTAAACTTCTGGTTAATAATGATTTACCTGGGAATAGGAGTCATGGGCCTTGCAATTTTGTTCCAAAATTGGAGCCAGCAGCATATCGGCCCAACCCAAACTGCAATTATTTTTACGCTTGAACCGGTGTTCGCAGCATTATTTGGATTCATAATTGGTAATGAAATATTATCCACCTTTGGATGGATTGGTAGTGGGTTAATCTTTGCTGCAATCCTTATCACTGTTTTAAAAAATACAAACATCATTAAAAATAACCGGGAAAACTAATCTTATATTAATCTAAATTTCTAAATTTTCTACCACTTATTTTAATACGTGCCTATACCCGAAAAATATAATACCTAAAGGATCATTTAAATAAATATACCAACATATGATTATTATAAGGGTTGTTTTTTGATAAAATGCTCTTTCATTGTAATTTGTAATGTTATTCGAATATTTTTAGTGAAAGTATAGTCAAACACTTGTGATCTGAAAGATGTCCGCACCTAAATTGAAACCAAAAGATCTTACTTTATGTAATAAGTGCGGAAATGTAATGATCTCTCGAAAAATTCGTAATAATAATTCTAATGAACTCGAATTTGAAGATATCTTACAATGCATTGTGTGTAGATACTACGTGTATTTAAATTGATTATATCTTGTGAAAATCATCACAATTACAGACTAATTTTTTATTTTTCTAAATTAATTGATACCAAATTAGAAAGAGAGATCTAGACATATCAAATTATAATTCAAAAAACGGATGAGAAAGAAAGGAAAAAAGAAAGCACGGATAATTTTTTAAAATCAGGGAGAGAATAGACTCAATTGAGCCTAAGAGGGCGAAATCCAATGTAATCCTCGCTTAATTTTTGCAAAATGCATAGTTTTCCCTTCTTACTGTTAATAATATAATACTAGCTTAAAAAAGATTTGATTATAAAACAAAATCCGTTCTCTCCGTACGAATTAGTTAAGTTTTAATAAACCCCAAGTTCAATTCCTAAACTTTTACAGAGGAAAAGTTTGACTTCTAAACTTTATTGTAAAAGGTTTCTTTTCCACATTTTTGTAAACTTAACTTTTCAGTTTGAAATAAGAATTGATTAATTTAATAAATCTGCAACCCGAATTTTTAAACCATCCTCAGCAGCGATTATCTGCTTAATATTTGTTTCGTTCTGAAATTTTTTTACTTGGTTTGGAACATGATTTTTTGTCGATCGTGGACCGTCCATAAATGAGCCAAAATGAGTAATGATAAGACTATCAAGTGGTGGGTTAATTTTGTTTAGGTATGGAATAACTTCATCAGTGCACAAATGTCTTTTGCAAGTTATTGAATCAGGTCTTAAGAGATTAAGAATTAAAATGTTAACGCCAGAGAATTGCTCTGAAAATCCATCGAAAACCATTGTGTCACTTGAAAAAGCCAGAGAGTAATTATTATGCTTAAACTTAATCCCAAAACCTTCATTATTGTGTGAATGAACAACTTTGGTTCCATGAATTTCAGATTCTTTAAATACCAACTTATCCCCAGATTTAAATTTCACAATTTTTTCAAGCATATTAAGATGGTATTCAGAAACATACTTAAGAACTTCATTTGTAGAAATTAAAGTGCCTTTTTTGAAGTAATTATAGTTTTTATCATGCAATATCTCTCTCGAACTTTCAATTATAGCGCCTAAATCATTATAATGATCAACATGAGCATGAGTTACTATAAATAATTCAGTTTTGACTGGATCTTCGTTATATTGATTAATACGTATAATAGCGCCAGGTCCCGGATCAATATGTGCTTGAATTCCACTAAATTTATATAAAATTCCCCCTGTTGCTCTGTACTGAGTTCTTATATGATGACGACCTCCACCAGAACCAAGTATAACTAATTCATCAGTCTTCATAATTTTCATGTAATCGTTTTAGAATAGCCCAACATTAGTTTAGACCAATTAAAGTTTTTCCCATTACTTCAAATACTTTTTCTACATTATAACCCGTTTTAGCTGAGGTTTTAATATAATCTACCATATTAAAAGTATTTTTTAGATGAAGCGCACTGTCATCGTCCACAGCAATATATTCATCTAAATCTAATTTAGTGCCTACAAGTAAAATCGGAAGATTCAAATCATGAATTCGAGCGATATTTACCCATTCTAAAATATCATTCACGTTCGGCATGAGTGTTAGATCAAAAAGGAGCAGAGCTCCTCTTGCCCCCATTACAAAATTATTGAGAAGACTCCGAAATCTTTTTTGACCTCCTAAATCCCACAATTGAAATAAGCACTTCACATTATCAAATGTAATTTCTTTTGTGAAAAAATCTACACCTACAGTTAAAACGTTTGACTCATCAAACTTATCATCGACATACCTTTGTAAAATTGAAGTTTTACCAGCTCCCCCTTCTCCAGATATGAGAATTTTAAAAATATATTTTTTCATGTTCGAATGAGTATTTGATATATGATAGATAAAAAAACAAATATATATTTTAATACGTTATGGTACAATTTTGTTTAAAAATTACGTAAATCAAACTCTTCAAACAGTAATTCGTCGATTTGTTTCAATATTGTTTTTAACTTAACCTTTAACAAATTTTGAAGTCTAAATTTGGAGAATTCGTTTTGATTTCTTTTAAAGCTTTCATCAGCTGTCAGTTTTGCTTTTAGTTGAGCTTCTCTCCCTAGGGTTACTAGTTTCTGATGAGAAGGAGAATAATCATCAAATTTTTTAATTGGGATCTCAAAGGGGAGTTTAAAGATATGGCGGGAACTTTTTAAAATTTTAATCTGACTCGTCATTAAATTTGAATTAAGGATAGCAGACAAATAATAAGCTTCATTAAGGCTATTTGTATCATAAAATGATAAATCACCAGTTACCAAAAAATCTCCGAGTACAACTGTAGAACATAAAATTGATCCTGAATTATTATAGACGACTTTAACTTGTGATTTTTGTCTTTTGTTTATTAGCTTTGACCATCGATTTAAATTTTCCATCAAAGATTTATGTTTAGTGGTATTCTTTTTATATTTTAAATACAATGCATTAATTTTTTTATAAAATCTTTTAGCATTCTCGGCTAACTCATGATATTTGAAGCTTAAATCCGATTTAACAAGCGGTAAAAAAACATTATAGTAGTCATAAATTAAGAATTTAGTTATTTCAGTACTTTTAACCACTTTAAAAAGGTATTTTATTTCTATAATTTCATTGTTAAATACTTCTATATTCCATGGTGCTTTAGCTCTTTGAAATATCCTTGTATCATGGTTTATTATTGCCAAGTCATCCTCTATTTGCTCATATTTAATAAATATTAAGTTGCGCGGATTTAAATCAGCACCCTTATGAAAAAGTGTTTTATAATAACTTTCCTTAAGTGGAATAAGATTTTTCTTTGATTTTTTTGAAATTAATTTTTTCGTATAGATTTTTCCTGCTTTTTTTTCTACTGAATATGGTATTAATACCTCTTCTTTTTCAACTTTCAAGGTAATTTTTTTATAATAATCAATATTAGCTTCTAATTTATTTAAGTTAAAGTAGTATGCCATGATTTCCTCGTCTGGATTTTTTACTCCTTTAGATTTTTGGCCATATAAACAAATAAAATCTATGTTAAACATTTTTTCAATAGCTTTATCGAACATCCATATTTTCTTATATGAAAGATTATTAAAATTCCGGAACCTAGATGTATGTGATCCTGTTATAACTCCTTTAGTTATAACGAAAAAGATTTTGCCATTATTCTTCAATAATCGTTTTAACGATTTTACAAAAAATAGAGTTGAGATTTCCAGATTTAATAAATTCTTGGGTTCTGGTTTTATTTCTAAAACTTCAGCTAACTTTTTTATTTTTTTTTGATATTCGACAGATTCGATATCCCGGTATGTGTACCAAGGGGGGTTTCCTATTACCAAGTTAAATTTTTCATTAAAATCTTGTTGTGTCTGAAATAATGAATCAAATACAAACAAGTTTAATTTTATTTCAGGAAATACATTTTTTATTAAATACAATAAATTGATTTTTGAAATGTAAATTGAGAGAGGGTTAATATCAAAACCATAAACCTTATTAATTGCCATTTTTTTCTCTACAATTGACTTTTTTTGGCAGAGGATAAATTTAATAACTTCAATTAGAAAATTCCCGGATCCACAGCATGGATCGATGATAAAGTCTCCAAATGAGTAACTATTCTCGACCATATGTTTTACTAAGAATGGAGGTGTATAATATTCACCAGATTTATGGCGTATATTTGGAGAAATTATCCTTTGAATTAAAAAGTCAAATAAGAATTCCGGTTCAATATTTAAATTAAAAATTAAATTGGAAATTTCAATTAATAATTCATTAAATTGGCTTAAATCTTCTCTCTGTGTTAGTGATAACAATGGATCAAAATAATTGAGATTAAAGATATTTATATTTTGATACTGTTTCTTTATTCTTTCTTCTGTTTCTATTGTTCTTTTTAAGAAGGGAGTTTTAAAAGGATTTTTGTTAAGATTAAGAATAAAATTCGAAATAAATGAGAAACCGATAAAGTAAAGAAGAGCAGAAGCTAAATAAAGTTTAACATCTGTGTGTTTTTTTCCGTAAATTTTTCTAAAATCATTTAACCAACTTTTAAATTCATCTTCATTATAGATTTCATTTTTATTGAGTAAAATTACTAAATTACTAAATTTTTCATTAATAAAATGTAAATCTAAGTCTTTTCTATTATGTAGGTTTAATGATTGAACCAAAAATTAAACACCTTTTCCTTTATTACCTATTATAATCTATGAATTAATACTTAAATATTAAATAAATATTAGTATATTATTTATTAACCATTAAATTGAGAGACACTATTAAGCTTTGACTACGAAAGAGATTAAAATTACTAAAAATCTCGAGAAAGGAATTGAATTCTCATGTCAGATGTGTGGTAAGTGTTGTACAGGATTCGACGATGGTGAAGTTTATCTTTACAAAGAAGATATTGTTAGGTTAGCTGAACGTCTAAACATGAATACGACAAGTGGATTAAAAATATTCGCTAGAAAGTATATAAAAGTTATTAAGGAGAATTTTTACTGGAAAGAACCCGGAGCGAATAAAGGGAAAAATTACAAATTTCTGACTTTAGGATTCAAATTTTCGGGTAATGATGAACATTGTCACTTTTTACAAGGTAAGTTATGTGGTGTTCATGAATTTCGCCCATTTCAATGTAGATCTTTTCCATTTTGGCAAATGATGGTCTCAAGTAAATTAAACATTGAAGCCTATAAAAAGAAATGTAAAGGTTTACAACTTTCAGAGGGAAAATTTTATTCAAAAGATCAAATTTTAAAATGGGCTCGAATTGAATATCAAATAGAAAAGAAGTACTTTTTGGAAATGAAAAAAAATAATTTCAACATTTTAAAAGTCTATCCTTTTTTATCGAAAGACATGCTAATGGAGAAAGAATAGCCATGCCAACAGGTCTAATATTTGCGAAATACAATGTAAGGAGTGGTTTAGAGATAAAAGTTAAATTTCCAGAAGATATATCGGAATTATCTGATAAAACTCTAATGCATGTTATAAATCTTCATGGATTTACCAAAGAAGCGGGTATAGCTAGTTTAAATATAGAAGCTATAAACTTTATCACTTATTATTCAGGATCTGATACAGATTATTTTCTTATATTAATACTAAACACTCATGAAGACCCTGATGACTATGAAGAAGTCTTTGAAAAGGGGTCAAAAGAAATTCTAAAAAATCTAGAAGATAATAAATATATTAAACTAATTCCAACACTCTATAAACAAATTTTAGAATCTTCTCTAACTGAGTAGAATGTGTAATATTGAATTTTAGAGAGAGGTTAGAGGAATTACGTGGCTAATTAATGCCAACATTATTGAATATAAAAAATATGGGTTAATTTCTAATTCAAATTATTGACAAAATTTATAATTTATATTCTTACTTCTATTAAATGTAAACACCTTAAATTTGCAAATTTCGAGAGGTCATGGAAAAAAAGATCGGTTTATTTGTGTGTGGCTGCGGGAAGAATATTTCCGGTACGATAGATATTCCACAGATTAAAAAATTTTATGAAGACAATTATCCTGATGTCGAAATCTTTGAAGATCAATTTTTATGCTCAGAATTAGGTGTAAATAAGGTAATTGATGACATTCGAGAAAGGAATATAGATCGTGTAGTTATTGCCGCTTGTTCATTTAAATTTCATGGACATCTCTTTAGAAAAACAATCGAGAAAGCGGGAATCAATAGATTCTTAATTTCTTTTGCCAACATACGGGAGCAAAATTCATGGGTTCACTATAATGAACCAGTAAAGGCAACGATAAAAGCAATTGATCAAATTAATATGGCAATAGAACAAGTTAGACTTTTAGAACCCTTGGAAGTACAATATTCAAACATAACACCTTCAGCATTAATTATAGGAGGAGGGATAGCCGGAATTAAAGCAGCATTAGTAATTGCTGATACAGGACATAAAGTATATTTAGTCGAAAAAGAACCTACAATCGGAGGCCATATGGCTTTATTTGATAAAACATTCCCAACTTTGGATTGTTCGATCTGCATTTTAGGTCCATTGATGTCGGAGATTAAGGATAATCAAAATATAGATCTTCTAACTTATTCCGAAGTTGAGAAAGTTGAAGGTTTTGTAGGTAATTTTAATGTAACTATAAGGAAGAAACCGCGTTTTATAAAAGAAGATGACTGTGTTGGATGCTTTGATATTTGTCGAGATGTATGCCCAATTGATGTAGAAGATACTTTTTTCCCTCGTAAAGCCATAGATGTACCCTTTTCACAAGCTATACCTTTATTCCCAAATATTTTAGAAGAATTTTGTATTGGTTGTAAGATTTGTGCCCAGGCTTGTGGAGAAAGAGATGCGATTGATTTTGATCAAAAATCCGAAATTATTACTATTAATATTGGCGCAATAATAGTTGCGACAGGTCTAAAAACATTTGATCCCTCCTTATTAGGCGAATATAATTATCAGAAATATCCCGATGTAATAACATCATTACAAATGGAAAGACTACTAAACAGTGATGGCCCAACAAATGGGATTGTTGTAAGACCTTCCAATGGAAAACTACCGAAAAAAATTTCTTTTGTTTTATGTGTAGGCTCTCGTAATAAAAAGATTCACCATGAATATTGTAGTCAAGTTTGTTGTAACACTGCAATCAAACAAGCAGTTTTACTAAAAAAGGAATATCCCGATATTGAGATCAACATTTACTATACTGATATTAGGGCAGTTGGCAAGAATTGTGAGGAATTTTACAATAGAGCACGGGAAACTTTTGGAGTACGTTTCATAAAAAGTAGTATCTCATCAATTATAAAAAGTGATACATCAAACGAATTGATACTACGTGGTGAAGATACAATTGCAGACATGATTTTTGAGAATAAGTCTGATCTAGTCGTTTTAGCAGTAGGGATAGAACCAGCAATAAATACGGAAAGTTTAAGCCAAATTTTAAACATTTCTCAAGATTCTAATGGATTCTTATTAGAAAAACATCTGAAAGTGAGACCGTCAGAAACTCTTGTAAATGGTATTTTCTTAGCTGGGGCAATACAGGGACCTAAAGATATCCCCAGTAGTATAGCTCAAGCAGAAAGTGCCGCAGCTAAAACCATTGCTTTATTAACGAGTGGAAAAGTAGAATTAGATCCACATATAGTATATTTAGAACCTGACAAATGCGATTTATGTAGATTATGTGTGAATATATGTGAGTACAATGCTTTAAAAGTTGAAGATAATCAATTAAAAATTACAGAGGCAAATTGTTCAGGTTGTGGTGCATGCACAGCGATGTGTCCATATGGAGCCCTCTATATTCCGGGTTTCAAAAGTTCACAAATTTCTGCTCAATTAAAGTCAATTTTAATTGAAAAAAAAGAATCACCATTAATTATTGCATTTTTATGCAACTGGTGTTCTTATGTAGGTGCTGATCTGGCAGGAACAAGCAAATTAAGTTATCCTACAAATATAAGAACGATACATGTCATGTGCGCTGCTATGTTAAATCCTGCAATAATCGTTGAGAGTTTGTTGATGGGATTTGACGGGATTCTCATCGCGGGTTGTTATTTTCAAGACTGCCATTATGAAACGGGTTTTTTAAAAGCAGAAACAAGGTACCAAAGTATTAAGGAAATTTTAGCTGAAACAAGCATAAATGAAAATAGAATTAAGATAGTGAGTATTTCAGCTGGAGAAGGAGAGAAGTTTGCTCAAGTGATAAAAGAGTTTAAAGATCAACTGGAAATTTTAGGACCAATTCATCCTGATGAGTATTTAAAGCCTACATCAAAAAGCAGTTACGCAGAAGATAAAACTAATTCAGAAAGAGTTTAATAAAAAGACTCTACCAAGATATTTATGATTTCAGGAGACGGTCGATACTTTTACTCCGGATGATTTATATCAGTTGATTGATAATTAGTTCAATTCAAAATTTTTTTTCTAATTAATGTTAAAATCATAGTGATCTCAAGACAAAGGTTAAGAAAAAAAAATTAATAGTTCATGATCTCTCTATTCTCTTATAAACCTTATTAATAGGTATTTTCTATTATATTATATTACATATAAATTGTTAACTAAATATGCGAATAAGAGCAATTACAATTGGATCACCAATACCCTTTCTGTATAAAAATGAGACAATATTATCATTTATGCAAAATAAATTAGAAAACTTCTCATCGTTTAATGACGAAATCATTGGCATGTTCGAGGATATTGATATTCCTGTCGAAACTAAAAGATTCTGTTCCCAACCCCTCTTCAGTTATGATAACAAATTATTCTATGAAAAGAATTTAAAAGATACTCTAATAGATATAAACTCCCAGTTAAGTTTTTTACAGGAGATATTCAATGATTATAAAATTGATTATTTTGCTTGTTGTATGATGCTAGCTCATCAGATTCAGGAATTCGGAATTTTTGAGAAACTTTTATTAAATGAAGTCCCCTTATTTATAAAAAACAACAGTAAATTCTTTACTTCTTTACCGGTGGCATCTACTAAGACGGGAATAAGTATCTCAGCGCTAAAATCTGGAGCAAAAATAATAAAAAATCTTTCTGATCCTGATCCATTTAATAACTTGCAATTTTGTATTTCTTCTAATGTAGAACCAAACGTCCCATTCTTTCCTGCAGCTTATCACTTCTCAGAAAAACCTGCTTTTTCAATAGCATTAGAAATGGCAGATGAGGTAATTCATGTAATTGAAGAGTCTAAAACTATTAGGGACGCCCAATATAATTTGCTGGCAAAATTTAATGAAATTTATGATACTGTAACACAGATTTCTGAAAAATTAAGTAGAAAATTCGATATTAAATTCAAAGGTATTGATTTTTCTCCCGCCCCTTTTCCTGAGGTTGATAAAAGTATAGGAACTGCAATAGAAAAATTAGGTTTTGAATATTTCGGGGCGAATGGCACATTAACTGGTGTTGCATTAATAAAAAATTCAATCCCCGTTGATAAGGAAAAAGTAATAGGGTTCTCAGGCTTCATGCAACCTGTATTAGAGGATTTTACTTTATCCAAAAGATTATCGGAGAACAAATTTAATTTGGATTCACTCTTATTATACTCTACAATGTGTGGAACTGGACTTGATGTAGTTCCATTACCTGGAGACATAACTGAAAAAGAATTATTCTATATTTTATTAGATCTTTGTACTCTCTCTGTAAGATTGAATAAACCCTTAACTGCTCGACTCATGCCCATTCCTGGTAAAGCTATAGGGGATGATGTAGAATTTGATTTTGAATATTTTGCCCCTTCAAAGATAATTGACTTTAACAGATTAACAAGTGAAAATAAGACTGATCTATTTTACAGAGATGAGAAAAACTTGAAATTTTTTTAGATATTTGCTTTACTTGAAATACTCTATAACTTTTCCACTCTGAGTGATTTTATAAAATATTTCCTTATTTTTCTCATCTATGACAGATTCAATACAAAGCGCCTTAATTAAATAATCAATATTATATTTGAAAACAGACTTATCTTGCACTACATCTTTATCGATTAATATTTTGATTAGATCTTCTTTTGAAACTAGTTCTACTTTATTTATTATCTCCAATATTTCGCGTCGAATTGGATGGTTAACTGCTTTTAAATATAGGTTATGTAAATATCTTGATCCTTCAACAGTTTTACCAAATTCTCCCATTGTTTTGAAATTCTTAAAATCGGACTCATCTGGCATAAGATTATTATGTATTTACCAAAAAAAAAACATTACTATAAATTTATCTTAATATTTATTGTTCTTTTAGATTGATCTTATTCATTTTCTAAAAGAGTGTTAAATTCTAAGAAAAAAATGGACTTTAAATAACTGGTTTAAAAGTTAATCTTTGAGAAAAAAAAAAAAAATTTAAGAATATAAGAGATTTAGTATAATGGAAAAAACAAAAATAGTAAATAATACTAAAATTAGTCCTTTTAGTAATAAAGATAAGGTTGCAAATAAAATTGAAAGTTTGTGGACCGAAAACTCAACACCTCATAAAAATTCTAACAACCAAAACAAAAAATTGGAAAAAAAATTAAAAAGAATAGTGAGCTAGGGAGGCTTAAATCAACTACCAGCATTGTTGATTCAAATTTCCAACTTCTTCCGTGGGCCACAGAAACTTTACTAGCTATAAAAAATTACATTCAATAAAATGCAAAAAGTTTTATCTATTCCAGAATCAGCAAAAACTATGATTGACGAAGTTTCTAAGCTCAAATTAGGAGGCAAAGAAATCTGCTCAA
>CAZRBD010000086.1:0-17109 GCA_964598265.1 uncultured archaeon | reverse complement strand
TGGAGTTCATAGCTTAGAGCTTTTCAGATTCCATTAAATATTATTATTTTTTAAAATTGAATTTTTGAGAACATTTATGAAATCTTTAATTTCAGCAATAGTGACTGCTCGTAATAATAAAATAATAATGAAAAAAATACTAAAATAAATACCCGAAAAAGCAATTAAAATTACTAGATTATACAGATTAAATGTAAAGAATAAATTAGATATAAAAAGCAATAAAAACACTGTAAATGCAGATATAATATATTTTAAGATTGAAGAAATCATATGTGAGTTAAATTTAATGTTATTTTTCCTTTTCACTAATACTATTGAATATATCGTATAAATTGAATGCGGAATCATAACAGATATTAATGCTCCCCATGTGTAGTAAAGAGGAATCAAGATCAGACTTAAAGTGATTGTAAAAACAGAGGTGACCGTATAAAGTTTAAAAACAAGTTTGGGTTCATTAGAAGCCCATAAAAAATGACCTCCCGCGACATCAATCATGTTTATGTTTAAGAAAAATATATATAATTTAAGATAATTCGATATTGGATAATAACTCGGTTCAAAAATTAATGCAATTAAAAAATCTGAGAAGAAGAGAAAATAAAAAGATAACGGTATCGTTATCAGTAAGCCATATTTAAAAATGAAATTATAGATTGTATCAATTTTATTCCTTTCTTCTCCCTCTTTTTGGATGTAATGAGACACATAAGGAAGTAAAAATCTTGAAAATATTATGGCTGGTATTGATAAGCTTACCAACATCCAAAGAACTATTGTATAATATGCTATTTCACTGGATGTAACAAAAGCCGCTAAGATAAATTGGTTCGAGTTTGTAATTACATTTTGAAGAAACACAAATATAAAAATGAAAACTGAGAATTTTAAAAGATTTCTGGAAAGTTCCCAACTAATAGTGAATATAGAAGAGAAAATCTTAAATTTTATTTGGGAAAATATTATAATTATAATAAGTTGGATTAGCGAACCAATTGAAAAATACAGGACTATTTGAGAAATTGCCATATTCATGAATAATGCAAAAAAAACAATAACTACCTTTATCAATTTTGCTGAGATGAAAGAAATTGCAAAGAGTTTAAACCTCCATAGTCCTTGAAATAAACTTTCAAAATAATTCACAATATTATTAGAAAAAACAATTAATGAAGTAAGCTTAAGAACGAAACTTAAACCGGGCATTTGATAAAATTTTTCAAATAT
The DNA here is from genome assembly GCA_964598265.1 of uncultured archaeon. Taxonomy (GTDB): domain Archaea; phylum Asgardarchaeota; class Lokiarchaeia; order Sigyniarchaeales; family SOKP01; genus Loki-b32. Next base: position 15,879 of record CAZRBD010000086.1, on the reverse strand, counting down.
ATCAGATAAAAAAAATAAAATTAAAGAAAAAAATATTGTTAACAAAAAAATCCATTTTAAACCCTCAGAGAATCGTGTTACATTTTTATTAGAGCTTTTATCTTTTTCTGCTGATATCTGTTGAATTATAGTTGTACTTAAACCTATATTTGAAAAAATAGTAAAATATGCTAAGAAAGTCAATGAAAATTGATAAACCGCATATATTTCTGGAGGAAACATACGTGTTAATATAAAAACAATTAGAAGATTAGAAATAAATGCAACACTTAAGGAGATTGAAATTACGAAAAAACTTTTAAAAGCTTCTTCTTTGTTTCTCATTTTTTATCGATTTAATTTTTCTTTCTATTCAAATAAAAAATTTTTATTTGATAATATTTTTACACTTGTAAAAATTGTAAATATTAAAATATTTGATTTAAATTAACTATTTACAATCTTTTTTACTCTTTTATCTAGATATTAAAAAAAAATTCAATCAAGCCTAAAACTTTTGAAAATTTACACTCCTTTCGTATTTTGTCTATCTTTCTATCTTTATTTATTAATAACAGAGACAAATTTTATCAAAAAAGAAAGATTTAAACTCTTTGTTTAAGGATGGAAAAAATTATTCTATTGGCAATAGATGGACTAAGCTGGAATATCATTGAGGAACTAAAAGCTAAAAAACAATTAAAAAACATAGAAGAGATTACTAACAACGGAGTCTCTGCAGTTTTAAGAGCTGAAGGATTTTTAAGTTCCCCAAAAATCTTTTGTTCAATTTTTACAGGGAAGAAAGTAGAGAAGCATGGAATTAGAGATTTTTATTCTAAAGAAGAGGATTTAAGTTCTAAACAAATTTGGGATATCTTGCATGAAAAAGGGTATAAAATTGGGGTTTATCGACCTTTAAGTGTTTGGAGTGCAAAAAAATTTGACGGTTTCTGTATTCCAAGTCCAATGTTATTAGAAAAAAGCACTTACCCTGAAGAACTATATTTTATAGGTGATTTGGATAAAATGGCAAGATCAGAAAAATATTCATTAACATTTTTAATTAAGATCTTTTGGAAGCTATTTAAATTTCAATTTTCTATTAAGGGTCTGTTTAAAATAATAAAGCGAAGCATTTCATTATCTTTTAAAAACAGTTTAGAGGAAAGAATGTATCTTTTGAAAGAAATTGAACTGATTATTCATACAAATTTATACTACAAGTTGCTTAAAAAATACAAAACACATTTTACAGTATTTTTCGACTATTCTTTTGATACGCTTAGTCATATATATTGGAGAAGTATGGATGAAAAATCAAAATATTTTGATGTTCTTCCCAATGCTTACAAAATAATTGATATATTCATCGGAAAAGTAAAGAGTTTTGCTGAAAAGAACAATTATCATCTATTTATTTGTTCAGATCACGGTTTTGAGGAATTAGAAACAAAAAAGAGAAGAAATTTCAGAACGATAAATGTTCTTTATCTTCTTAGAGAATTAAAATTCTACTATGACGTATATGGGATATACATGACACAAACCGTGGTTTTTAGAATGAGACCTAATTCTTCCCGCCCGTTAACTGATTTTAAGAGAGCAATAGAATCAATAAAATGTGAAGGAAAACAACTTTTTAATATTAGACCTACTTCAAAAAAATTAATTGTAAGAATTAATGATTTTTTTGGGGATAATAGAAATTTTAAAGTTGAATTACCAAATGGTAAAAAATTAAATTTAGATGAAATTATTGATTTCAATCCCGCTCACACCGGAGACCATAGCGAAAATTATGGGGTTTTTATGATTCAAGGATCGAGAATAAAAAAAGGAAAAAAAATAGAAGATATAACTCCATATGATATTACACCAACAATTCTTTCATTATTTGGTGAACCTATTCCACCAGAAATGGATGGTAGAGTTTTAACGGAGATATTTGATAGTTAATCTGTTTTTATTTAATCAATTTATATATAGGTCGATTTCTACCATCCACGTTTTCGTTCAGCAACGTAAATTTGTTTAAACATGAAAATCTAATGATGAAATCAACAAATTGACGATTGCTATAATTATAATAAGCGTTTTTCATAATCTCTTCATTAGGATCATGAGGTTGGAAAAACATCACTTTCAATTTTAAAGTTTTCAAGAATTTGATTAACTTAAAATATAATTTTTTTTCTCTCAAAAAATGATGAAAAATATTCAAGGCTATTACAATATCAAATTCTTTTGAATTTTTCAAGTCAAAAATTGATTTATTGATAATCTTAAATTTTTTACCTTCAATATCTCTCAATTTTTTCATAAAATAAATGTTACTAGGTCGAATCTCCACTGCATGACAACTATATCCTAGATCTTCAAATTTATGACAAAAAAACCCTAGATTGGCTCCTATATCTAATACAGTCCCCGTGTTTTTGTTCAGGTTATCCTTGATAATTTTGAATCGTTCCTCACTATTGTTTTCAAATGATTTCAAATTTAAATCAGGATGTATTAAAGGTTGGTAAATACCCCCATGAATTGACTTAAATTTTAAAAATTCATTACAAAATTTAGTCCATTGTGGATGTCTAGCAATTACTTCAATAGGGACAGTACTGACATCAAGGATTCTTAAGAGTGAAAGAAAAAAAATGCCTTCAAATAAGATGAATTCGCCTCTACTTCCAATTCCTACTTTAATTTTATTTTTAACTTTCTCTAAATCAAAGTTGTAATATAATTCATCTAAAGAATTTAATAATTCAGTAAATTGATCTGCATCAATATAATCAAATTTTTCCTCGTATTGAATAATTTGCTCAATAAAAATATTGTATAAACCTATTTCTTTCCAATCTTTTTTATCTAAAAAATGCTCTTTAAGGAATACAAATTGGTTTAACTCTTCAATCTTTTCTAAATTGTTATAGATATCCCAATTTTTTTCTAGATTAAAATTTCTATCGATTGAATATATTGGTGGATAATCCACATAGTATTTCAACCTATCAATATCAATTTTAAGATTATTCTGTAAAATATTAGAGAGATTTTGTTCATTATTGTCAATATATAATTCTAAATACCAAAATTTATCATAAAATTTATAAATAATTTTTTTCAACCTTGGAATGATCTCAAAAATCCTCCATGCGTAAAATTTGTTAAGGCTTTTTCGTAGTCTTGGAAATTTTTTTAGGAAATTCAAAAAACTTTTTAGCATTTTACTCAGCATTAGTAACCGTCTTGATTTTCTTTTAAATAAGTTTAATGGCCTTTTTTTTTAACTATATTCTACCTAATATCTATTTTTCAGTTCTAATAATTATTTTATATTTAAAAAGAAGGGAAAATAGGATTAATCTTTTTCTTTACTTTCAAATTAGGTTTTCTTTTGTTTTTTAGTAATTACATTAATCATATTTTTTTTAAAATCTTTTAATATTTTAGACCAAAGATATTTTTTTTTTATATAATCAAATCCTTTTTCTCCACGTTGCTTCAATTCTTCCTTAAGAAGAATTAAATCTTTAATTTTAGAAATTAAATCTACTTGATTCTTTCCAAATATAACTCCGCTTTCTTTTCCCAAATCTAAGACAACACCCGGTAATGAATTTGATAAAACCGGCTTTTTCATTGCCATATATTCAATAACCTTAATAGGTGTGATTTCTCTTGTGACTGAATTAATTTTAAAACTTAAGAGGCACAAATCAGCAAGATGAATATATTCTGTAATCTCAAAGTAAGGCACCCTACCTGTAAGGATTACCCAATCAGCCTTTATCTCCTTCACATATCTTACTAAATCGTTATAAATACCTCCATCTCCCACAATTAAGAATTTAAGGTTACATTTTCCGTTCTCTACATAATGATGATAAAAATCGATAATTTCTTTTAGTCCGGCAAAATCGTAGAGATAGCCCATGAAAAAGATTACAAAATCTTGATCGGAAATCGAGAGTTTTTCTTTTAAAATATTGAATTTTTTTTCATCTACTATTGTATTCTCTAGTGATATTCCATTCCTAATAATTTTGACATTTTGTGGTGAAGTTCCTTCTCGTATAACATAATTTTGATGTAAAATAGTATAAATTAGGACTAAATCAGAATGTTTTAATAAAACGCGAGAAACTGCTCTTGCAAATTTTTGAAGATAAGAAATATTAACTAGTTGATGTAAAATATCAATATAATGGAAGATAAATGGAATATGGAAAAGTCTCGCAAAGATAAACCCTATAGAACCTGTTGTCATTGAATAATCAATAATAACATCAGGTCGATTTCTTCTTATAATCTTTAAAATTTCAAAGAAATTTGAGATTAAAGAAGTAATCCTTCGTAAATATGTTATTGGCAAATGAGCAGATCTAACAATTTTAACTTTGGAGTTCCTTATTGTTCGATTTATATTACTATATTCCTTTCTTTTAATAAAAAGGGAATTTGAGCGCATTTTTTTTTCTATATCATAATCAATTACAGTTATTTTTATAGAAGGTATTTTTGAAAGTCTTTCAAAAATATGGTGTTGTATGTGTGGTCCTCGAGTTAACCAATCTGTTTCTTGTAAAACAAGAATATTCAATGCTCTAATCGTCTCTTTTTTTTTATAATTTCATTAAGTCGAGAGATATATTCAGAAATTCCTTTTTCTATAGAATAATCTGGCTTATAACCTATCAAATTTTTTATTTTAGATATATCTGCATAACTATGAAGTATATCTCCTGGTCGTTCAGGACCATAATTAATATTTAAGTCTTCTCTCTCAGTATATTTTATAATTAATTTAGTAAGAGAATTAACATCAATTGGGTTACCTGTTGCTACATTGAAAATTTCACCAGCGGCTTTAGGATGATATGCAACCATTAAATTTGCTTTAACTACATCCTTGACATAAACAAAATCTCGAGTTTGTTCACCAGTTCCGAAAATAGTAGGTTCTTTACTATATCTTAATATATTCTCAATGAAGAGGGCCATAACTCCCGCATATTCAGTATTACGCTGTCGCGGACCGTACACATTGAAATATCTTAAAGGGGTTGTTTTTAGGCCATAAGTTTTATAAAATGATAATAGATATGTTTCTCCCGCTAATTTTGATACCCCATAAGGAGTATTAGGATTACGAAACATTCTTTCATGTTTAGGAAGTTCTAAATCGTCTGAATATAATGCAGCACTTGAAGCAAATATTACTTGATCAACATCATTAATTCTTGCGGCGTTAAGAACATTTATAGTCCCATTTACATTTACATCATTACATAATTCAGGCATTTTTATCGACTGCTGAACACTTATAAATGCCCCTTCATGATATACTAAATCAACACCATTAAATATTTCTATAAGAAATGATGAATCTCGTACATCTGCTTGATAAAATTTAAAATTTGGATTTTTAAGAGCATTTTCTAAATTTATCATTAACCCATTATATAAATTATCAATCCCAATTACTTTTGCTCCAGCATCTAGAATGCTGTCAGTCAAGTGGCTCCCAATAAAGCCGGCACATCCCGTAACAATAACTTTCTTATCTTTAAATTTTTCTAAATTCATTGAAATCGATAGCATGTTGAAGTTAATTAGCAACCAATCTTTATTCTAATAAAAAAATACAATTTATTTAAAATTTAAGAAATTTACTTAAATTCTAATGATCTTCTGATAACTCTTTTAAAACATTAGTGTCTCTTATGAAATGTACAAACTCGTACAAACTCATACAAAATGTACAAAATAATTATTCTTAAATATAAATTAAAATCTAATTCTTATTAAATCAATTTTTATTAGAAAGCATAATTTTATGTTTACAAACTGATTTAAATTTGTATCAAAATCTACATTATTTATAAAATAGTTCTTATATTTTTTATTAATAATATAGAGATTCTTGATTTTTATATTAAAAAAAAATGGATCAAAAATATGAGTAAAAATATTCTTATCATTGGTGGACTAGGATATATTGGAAGTATATTATATGACGTAATGAATCAAGAAGAATGGGAAGTAGATATTTTAGATAATCATCTTTATAAAGATATTCATCCTTCAAACCCATTTATTGAAGCAGATATTCGAAATAAAAATCAAATTGAAAGAATCATCAAGAATTATGATACAATAGTAAATCTAGCAGCAATTGTGGGTGATCCTGCATGTTTAATAGACACTAACTTAGCTATTGATACAAATTGCCTAGGTGCGAGAAATATCGCTGAAATCTGTAGTAAAATGAAAAAAATTGTTGTCCACACTAGCACATGTAGTATTTATGGAAGCGAACCAAATGTTATTGTAAAAGAAGAAAATGAGGGATTTCCTATTGATTTTTATGGTCAAACAAAATACACTCAAGAACGCCTCATAAGAGATATATGTGCTGCTAATCATTGCATTGTAAGATTGGGTACTGCATATGGATTAAGCCCAAGAATGCGATATGATTTAGTTGTAAACACATTTGCAGCCAGAGCAGTAAGATTTAATAAAATCACAATTTTCGGTGGAGAACAAGAACGTCCATTTGTACATATTCGTGATATTTCTAGAGTTATAGTACATGCTATTAAAAACAATTTACATGGAATTTACAATGTAAGTGGTGAAAATCAAAGTTTATTGCGATTAGGGGAAATTGTTAGTGATATTACAGATTGTGAAATTGAAATAAATAGTAATATTGTAGATAAAAGAAGCTACATGGTAGATAGCAGCAAATTATTGAATACTGGTTTTGAATTTAAATACGGTATTGAAGATGCAATAAGAGAAATAATTAAATCTCCAACAGTATTGAATTTTCATAAGGGAGTTTATTCTAATCTAAAATTAGCTGAAAGAGTAAGAACAGCACAAACTATTGGTAGAAAAGAATTACAATTAATTGAAGGAGGAATTGCAGTTGATGATAGAGGTAGTTTAAATTTTGCTAATGATTTTAATTTTTATGGTGTTAAACGTTTTTATCAAGTTCAAAACTTTTCTACATCAACTATTCGCGCATTTCATGGACATATGAATGAAGCTAAATATATCTATGTTACAAAAGGTTCTGCCATTGTTGCTGCTATAAAACTAGATAACATTAAATCTCCTTCAAAAAATCAAGAGATAAAGCGTTATATTTTGTCTGATAGGCATCCACAAATTTTGTTTATACCCCCTAAATATGCCAATGGATTTAGACCATTAGAAGATGACACTCGTATTATTTTCTTTTCAACAAGTTCTCTAGAAGAGAGTAAGGGTGATGATTATCGCTTTCCAGCAGATTATTGGGGTAAAGAAATTTGGGAAGTTGAAAATCGCTAAAAAAAATATAATAAAATGAGGTTTTAAAAGTGACTAATATACTAGTACTGGGAAGTAGTGGGATGTTAGGAGCGATAGTTTTAGATTATCTCTCAGAGAATAAGAACTTTACTGTATTTGGGACAGTTAGAAATTCAAAATATCAAAATGATCGTATATTTCTGTTTGATGCTTATGATATTTCTCAGTTAGAACAAAAAAAGTTACTTGACTTGAACATAAATTACATTGTAAATTGTATTGGAATAACAAAACCTTTTTCTAAAGATGATGATCCTTCTGGAGTTATTCGGGCGATTAAAATAAACTCGGATTTTCCATGGGAATTAGCAAAATATGCTAAAAAATATAATATAAAAGTTCTCCAAATAGGTACTGACTGTGTCTTTAGTGGTAAAAGAGGAAACTATAATGAGGATGATCTCCATGATCCTTTAGATGTATATGGAAAATCTAAAAGTTTAGGAGAAGTTTTTGATGGAACAACATTAATTCTTAGGTGTTCAATTATTGGCCCTGAATTTAAGAAAGAAGTAACTTTTCTTTTTGAATGGTTCCTTAACCAACCTGAGGGTGGAACAATAAGTGGATGGGAACATCACACTTGGAACGGTGTAACCACACTACAATTTGCTCAAATTTGTGAGAAAATAATTGAGACGAATAGTTTTGACAAATTAATAAAAGTTTCATATGTTCATCATTTTATACCAAATAATATTGTAAATAAGTATGAACTTATGAGTGTTTTTAATGACACTTTTGCTAAGAAATTAAATATAAATCGTGTAAATAAACCAGATGAAAGAGTCGACCGTACACTAGGAACCAAGTATGAAGAACTTTCAAATCTTTTTAGCAAGTCTGATATAAAAACTGCTCTAAATGAATTATTAAATTATATTGAAAAAAGTAATCGTTTTAAAGTTTAAATCTTTATTTTATCTCTCTATGTATTTATAGAAATTCATAGAATTCCCAATTAAAATATTACATATTTTATCAGCAATATTCTTTCCATAATGAGTTACTGGCTCGATCTTTCGAGATAAGGCCAATTTTGCTGCAGATAACATTTGTTCCATGTCCATCCCCGTTAATATATTTATCCCTAGTTCTATTAAATCGATTCTTTCAGTACTTTCACGAATAGTCAAACAAGGTGTTCCTAAAATGGCGCACTCCTCAACAACTGTTCCACTATCAGAAATCACTAATTCTGCTTCCTTTTCCATTCCTAAAAACTCGAGGAAACCTTGTGGAGGGATTGCATTAATTCCATCTGGAAAAACTAAGCCGTATTTTTCAACCAATTGCTTTGTTTTCGGCATTAGAATAAACTTTATTTCAATTTTTTTATTTTTATAAAGTGCTCCAAGAAAAGTTACAATTTTGTTAAGATTTTTTTTATTTTCAATATTTTCTGCACGGTGACAAGTCACCAAATAAAATGGAGAATCTTGTTTAAAATTTGTTTTCACAGCATCAACAACTTCTATAATAGGGTTTCCTACGACCCAACATCGTTGAGGATTTATACCTTCTCTTAATAAATTTTCTTTATGTTTAGGTAAATAACAGATATTAACATCCGCTAAGCGATCTATTATGACTCGATTTTTCTCCTCTGGCATTAACCAATTTTTACTCCGCATCCCTGCTTCGATATGCACTATTGGAATATTTAATTTAGAAGTAGCTAAAGCAAAACCTAGACTACTGTTATTGTCTCCTAAGATTATAACAAAATGTGGCTTTACCTTAAACAAAGTTTTTTCAAACTCGATCATTAATTTTGCAACTTGTGATGCATGGGTTCCACTTCGTATGTTTAAATTATAGTCAGGCAAGCGAACTTCTAGCTGATCATAAAAAATTTTATTTAAGTTATAATCATAGTGTTGACCACTATCAACAATTATGTTTTCAAAAAATATATCTAATTTCTTTATGATTTGAGATAACCTAATTATATCTGGACGAATTCCGATACATGTTATAATTTTTTTCATAGTGTGAATTATCAATAAGTATTTGATTTTAATAAGAGGTATTGTAAAAAAAGCCCAATTACTATTTCAATAAAGTCCAATTCTTTTTGTTCTTCTTACACTTAATTTTATTTTTCTACCAAAGTAGTAAAATAAGCATGAGAAAATCCTTCTGGCTAATTTCATTAATTTTATACTAGAGGAGCCATATTCGCGCTTATACACTTTGATTGGGCATTCTTTAATTCTATAATTTGATATTGAAGCTTTTACTATTTGTTCAGTACAAAAAGCATACCCATAATATTTAATATTATCAAAAATTGGTAGAAAATTTCTATTAAAGGCACGATACCCCGTTTGATTATTCATTATTTTAATACCAAAAAATATTTGTATTAACTTTTCTACAAGGACTTCTCCTAATCTAGTTAGTATAGGTAATTTATAAAAATAGGTTCCTTTATATCTTGAACCTATTGTATAATCAGCTTCCTCTTCGAATATTGGTTTAATCAAATTAAAAATATCGTCGGGGCTGTGTTGGCCGTCTGAATCCATAGTCACAATAATTTTTCCCTTCACTTGCGAAATTCCCGATATTATAGCTCCTCCGTAACCTTGATTCTCTTTATGACTTATCACCTTTATCTCTCTTTTTAATTTAACTTCTTCAATTTTTTCTAGGCTACAGTCAGTAGAATGATCATCAACTACGATAATCTCTATTGACTCATTATAAGGCAATTTTTCTAAAACTGATTTTATAGTCTTTTCTTCGTTATACATTGGTAAAAGTATTGATAGAAGAACATTATCTTCTTCAGTTTTGAATCTTTTAATGTAATCATATAAGTCTTGATAGAGAATTGCTTTATTTACTTCTATTGTTTCTGACTTTTTCGTTAAGGTTTCAAATCTCCTTTCTGTATTCACTGATGTCAAAAATTAGTCGCCTTTTAATAATCCTCTACTTTTTCAATTTAACTGAATTAATATTAATATTATTGAATTTAAAATTTATCCAACTCAGATAATTTTAAATCATATCATATCAAACTGCTCAGTATACTGGAAGTTTACCATGAGTACAAGATTCTATATAAAATTTAAGGTTTTCTAAATAGGGAGGCATCTCATTATTTTGTAAATTTTTTAGGATAAATTTCAAATTATACTAATTATTCTTTTAATGATAAAGATTGATAAATCAATTAATTTAAAAAATTAAAGATGCTACTCTTCAATTTTTAATAAAGACTCATGATGTTTAAGTTGTTTACCTATGTTTTTTGAAAATAAAAAAATTTTAGTTACTGGTGCCGCTGGTTTCATTGGTAGTAATTTAACAGATAAGTTACTCGAATTGGGTGCAACTGTTATAGGAATTGATAACCTTTTCAATGGTAGATTAGAAAATTTAAATAATGCACAAAAAAGAAAGAACTTTCAATTCTTTAAAGGAGATATAAGAGATATCAATTTGTTGTTAGACATTTCAATAGATGTCAATATAATATATCATCAAGCAGCATTTACAAGTGTACCACAATCAGTTTTGATGCCCCAGTCTTGTAACGATGTTAATATCAATGGAACTTTAAATATACTAAATGCAGCAAAGAAAAATAATATCGATAAAATCATTTTTGCTTCAAGTTCTTCTGTTTATGGAGATGAACCTTCTTTACCAAAAAAAGAAGATATGAAAAAAAATCCAAAATCACCTTATGCCGTTTCTAAATTAGCTGGCGAGGGATATGTTCAAGTCTATAGTAGCCTTTATGGATTAAATACTACGATTTTAAGATATTTTAATGTTTATGGACCGAGACAAAAAGATTCGCCTTATAGTGGAGTTATAGCAATCTGGATGGGGAGAATAATTCGAAATGAGGACCTTATCATCTTTGGTGATGGACAAAATTCTAGAGATTTCACGTACATTAAAGATATTGTTCGGGCGAATTTATTAGCAGCAGAATTCGATAAATCTGGTGAAATATTTAATATTGGGGCAAATTCACCGATCAAATTAATTGATCTTGCAAAGTTGATGATTAAAATCACAAATAAAGAAAATCTGAACATAGTTTATTCAGAACCTCGACCAGGAGATATTCTGCATAGTTATGCTGATATATCTAAAGCAAAAAAATTACTTAAATTCGAGCCGGAGTATATTCAAGGACAGGGTTTAAAGACTTATCTAAAATGGTATTGCAGTAATTATCAAATTGATTTAGAAATTGATTGAAATATGATATTGAAATGAGTAATCGAAAATTGAACTTGAATTATGTAATCTTTTACATAAAAATAAGAATTCATTCCTTCATAATACTAATTTCAATAATCTCCATGATATTTATTTTTCTCAAAATTAGTAATTTCAATATAGTTTCAGGGTTATCACAAATCATTTTTCTAAATTTAATCTTTCATCTAAGTGTTTATATCAGTACAATTTTTACTCTACTATTTTTACCGACTTATCCGATTATTTTTATTACATTTAAGAAAATAGATTTAAATTTCTTAGAGAAGCTAGCTTTTACAATTTTACTTAATTTATCATTTTATGTTATTGGTGGGATAGTTGGATTTTATTTAGGATTTTCTTTAACTGAATGGTTTTTCTTCTTTCTATTAGTAATAACCTTCATTTTCATTATGCTATTGAGCTTAAGTTTCAACTTAAGAAGGGGGATATTAGATTTGTTTAAAATAAAATTTACTAACGATTACAAAGAAGAATTTACTAAGAATTTTTCTATTTTAAATCATATTAAAAGATTTAGATTTTCAAACTCGGTATTATTGATTATCTTTCTGTTTTTAGTTTGTACCCTGAGTATTTTTGGGGTCAGTACATTCATAGGGACAGACCCTTGGATGCATATTTCAATAATTAAATTTATTACAGACGTTAATTCTTTACCTTTAAATGATTACTTCGGAGCCTTTGGATTCCATCTTTTTGGAGCTGTAATTCATTTTTTTTCAGGATTAGATTTCCTTCTAATTCCTCGATTTTTTGTTTTCTACACATTTCCTATTTCATCTTTAATCGTTTATAATCTTTTCATGAGGATATTTAGAAATAAAAATTTAGCGATATTTGGAATATTTGTATTGGTTTTTTCATCTTTAGGGTTCTTAAATATGATGTCTCAATTTTGGCCTTCAAGTTTAGCTTTAATTCTTGGAATAGCTTTATTTTTTCTGTTATATAAAAGGTTACAGTCTTTTGTTCAAGAAAACGAACCAAACTTGAGACAAATTTTTTCACATGCGATTTTTACCTACTTTCTATTTATTATTTTTTTTATCAGCCTCCTGCTAATTCATTCATTGATCGCTGTAATTCTTTTGACTTCTTTCATATGGGTTTATTTAATCTATTTTATTAAAAGTTATAGAAGGGGTTCTGATTTAATATTACTGGGTATAGGGTTATGCATTTTTCTTATTTTTTATTTCTTAAATATAAGTACAGGGTATTTCAGAGTTTTTAATAAATTATCATCTATTCCTTGGCATTTTATTTTATTTGGGATCACTATAATTGGAATATTGGAAGGAATAATACTTTTTCTTTATCGGAAGTCAATGATTTTTACGAAAGGGAGATTTCATTTAATTGTAATGGGGAAAAAGTATAATATTTTAAAAAAAATAGAAGAAAAATACCTATTTCCTTTAATTTTTACTCTGGTTGTAATATTAATGATAGTTTTCACGATCGTTAATTCGATATTGTTTAAATTTAACCTTATTACAATTTTTACTGGCTTTGAAATACTTGTTATCTTGGCATTTGCAATTTGGGGATTGTTTATATTCCAATATAAACCTAGGGGAAAACCGTTACTGCTTTGGGGATTAGCACTCGGAATAATCCTGTTAGCAGGAGTTTCATTTGATTTAATTATAGGCTCATTAACTTTCTTTTCTAGAATTTTTTATTTATCATCTATATTAGTTGTGATTGGATTTGTATCCTATTTTTATAAGTTAATAAAAACCAACTCAATTCAATCACCAAAAATTAAGACTTTTATAATTTTTATAACAATTTTCTCTTTATTGGCAACATATCTCGAATTTTATTCTTCCGTTGAATTTTATAGTATAAAAAAACAAGAAGTTAGTACTGTTCAATGGTATTCAACCTACACTTCTAATCAAAATGTTATAATCGGCGAATTCGGATGGAGTTCAATTTATATATATTACGATTATCCATTCAATGAAAGGAATACAAATATTATACTCAACGATACTTTAATCTTCTTTACTGTTACAAATAATTTTCTTAATCCACTCCTTCATATTCAAAATAAAACGAATATACTTATTGAATTAAAAATTAGTTCAGGAAAGGATGTTTTCTTAATATTAGCTGATAATTATCTCTTAGTATCGGGCTTTGAATTATTTGGTCAACTAACCAGTGAAGAAATTGAAATGTATTATAACTTAAGTTATTTAAATAGAATTTTTGTTTCAAAAAGTGTTTATGGAAAGGCTACTCCTTATTATTGGGTCATTTAGATGGTTTCGATTGGATAAATTTTGTCTAGAGCTCATAAAATGTACGCCGATCCTTCTTGATCAACATTATATATTAGAGTAAAATAAAAATAGGGGTAGTGCTAATACTTTTTACTACTCAATACATATAATTAGAAAAATTTGAATAAGAAAAAATATTAAACTGCCTATAATGATAAAAAATAAAACTATACTTGTCACTGGGGGAGCCGGTTTCATAGGTTCTCATCTTTTTGAAAAACTAATTGAAAGTTCTAATTTTATGATTATAATTGACAATTTTAACAATTCTGAAAATGAAAAAAATATTACAGATATAACAAAAAATTATGAAATTGAAAAAGATTATAACTTATTTAGAGGCGATTTGACGGATAAGACGATATTCACAAAAATAAATCATGATATCGATATAATCTTCCATTTAGCAGCCACTCCCGGTGTTCGTTATTCCATTCAGAATCCAATAAGAGTTACAGAAAATAATATTAGCAGCACGATAAATATATTTGAATATGCCTTAAAAACTAGTGTAAAAAAAGTAGTTCTAGCTTCTTCATCTTCAGTGTATGGTAATCCTGTTTATACTCCAGTTGACGAAAATCACCCTAAGTGCCCAATATCTCCATATGCGGTTTCAAAATTATGTTGTGAAATGTATGCCGATTATTATTTTCGAGAGAATAATTTACCAGTTACCTCACTGAGGTTTTATACAGTTTATGGGCCGAGAGGACGCCCGGATATGGCAATTAGAATATTTTTTGAAAAAATAATGAAGAACGAACCAATTAAAATATTTGGGGACGGAAAACAAATCAGGGATTTCACTTTTATATCGGATATTGTCAATGGTTTAATATTAGCAGCAGAAACTAATCAATCCTCTGGTGAAATATTTAATTTAGGCTGTTCTAATCCTATAGATATAAACTCTTTAGTAGAAAAAATGTATAAAATAGCAGGTAAGACTAAGAATTTTCAATATCTTAAAAAACAAAAAGGAGATGTAGAGATTACACATTCGAAAATTGATAAAGCAAGAAGAATTTTGCAATTTAAACCAAATGTTATTATAGATGAAGGTCTAAAAAAAACTTTTGAGTGGCAGATTAAGAATTTGAATGATTAAGAGATTAGAGATATTCATAAATATTGAATTATTTCAATATTATTAAGATAGGCTAGTCAAGAATTCAAATCATGTTGCCCATCCTTTTTTTGAGATCTTTTTTAAACTTAATCTCCTATTATATATCATGAGTAGTTCTAAACCCGTCGCTCCTTCCCGTCAGTTTCACTCGAAGGAGTGTAAAAATTTTAGATTCATCGCGTTTTGGTCAAAAAAAATTACCAATTTTGTTGATCATATTGAAAAAACGGAAACTTATGCTCGAGTCACCCATCACGATTTGCTCGTCAACTTTGTGAACGAGGAATATCTAGACGGGGCAGGTGAATTAGATCATGAAAAACGAGTAAAGGGTTCGAAGCACGATGACTTGAGCCTTCCTTCTAAGGTAATAGAATTCAAATTCCGTTCAAGCGCATTAACTTCGTTACCCGGTGTTTTAAGAAATGCGAAGGACATTTTCACACGCAATAATTTTCTCTATTTCGCGTACTTTCGCCGAAGAATCAAGAAAGACAGAACCAAAATTATAAAAAACAGAGGTTGCATATATTACTTAATAATTATCATATTTCCGAAAGAGATTGAACAACTAAATTTAAAAGCTCTGTTGAAAGAAATAAGAAAGGAGGAGATGGAGTTTACTAAGGAAGTAGCCCAAAAAAGCGGTATTGATATAGATGATGAAGAATTATATGCAGTTGGCAATATGATTAATGAGATCAAGCTTGAGCGAAAGTTAGAAGAGAAAGACAAGATAATAGAAGAGAAAGAAAAGATTATTAAACGCTTGAAAAAACAATTAAACGGAAAATAGGATTTCTTTACTATATTTCTCTTTTTACATTTAGGAAATAAAATTGATAT
>CAZRBD010000085.1:0-17242 GCA_964598265.1 uncultured archaeon | reverse complement strand
TTTATCTTAGATTGGATTGCAGTTTCTATTAGATTGTTAAATCGTGAGAAAATTCGTTCGGTAAAAGCCTCACCTGCCTCAGTAAATCTAATTCCTTGCGATCTTTTTGAATTAGAATTTTTTACGTCTTCTACATAACCTTCCTTTTTAAGAGATTTTAAAAAATCATACACATAAGTGGGACTTGACGTCTTCCCTAAGTCTTCTTTTAATCGCTTTAAGATATAGTACCCTGTTATAGGTTGCTTTGACTTGATCAGCACGAGAGTATAGAAGCGTGTGAGATTCTGAACTTTAATTTCCTCGTGGTTTTCAAGCTTTCCGGCCATAGATTTCACGGATTTAAAATTTGAATTGATTTTAAATTAGATATTTACTTAATATTTCTTAACAACTACTATTTAATATATACGAATTCACATATATACTTGATTTTTATCTTTTATTAATTTTAGAAGATTTAAACAATTTTACAAAGAATAAATATAGAAAAAATAAATATTGTGAGACAATTTTTTTACTTTAACTTAATGTTATCGGTGTCTTAATGAATAAGAAAATTACAATATATATTTATAAAACTATTATCAATCTGATGGAGCCTTGGTAGCATCGCTGACCGCGATTGATGAGTTTAGCGCGGAAGGAAAAAATAGGAGATTAAAATGAGTTGCATTCCTTTTATGGTTGAAGTAACTTATGGTCCCAATGGTTTTATGTAGACAAATTGAATTTTGCTCACAAGCCAATTTAACTTAGAAAAAGTGACTTCAAAAAAATAAAAAAAATTATAAAAATGTAGATAATTAGTTGTATGAACTTTGGCTTTCTCTTAATCTTTCTTCCCAAATTTGTGGTGAGGCTAAATATATTGGTTCTTCGGAATTTATGACATCGGGTTCGTTTTTATGGGATGAATTGTGATGCCTTCCATGCATAAATTTCATATCAAGAATGAAACCAATAATAACGCCGATTCCTGGTGCAATTAAACCCCAAATACCACCCAATCCTTCTCCTATATAGAAACCTATAAAAAGACCTAAGCAGCATATCATATTAATTCATTTAAAAATTATTTATAATAATTTTTTTGAAATATTATCTTATAGTATATATGGAGGGATATATATTTAAATATTATTAAAACTTTATTTAATCAATACAAATTAGGAGAGTAAAAAATTAAAAGAAAAGGTAAAAAAAAATGATGGCAACATTAAAATGTGGAAATTGTGGAAATGAAATGAAAGGACCAATGTGTTGTGGTCAACCCATGCATATGGAAGGAGATAAATTCTTTTGTCATAAAGGTGCTGAATGTGGGTGTGGAAATGACACGGGGAAATCAATCCCTGAACATTGTGGTCAACCAATGAATTTAGTTTAACTATAATTTTCTAACTATAATTTTTAAGCAATAATTTTTCCAAATTTTTATTTTTATTTTAAAAATTCCAATATATAGATGTCTATCGATTTATGAAAATGAAATGAATTAGATTAATAATTTAAATTTGTATTATTTTTATTAGAGACAGTTAAAATTAATCAAAATTTGCTCAAGATGTAACCTATTATTGACTAAAAATCTTGAATATAAATATTTATAAAACAACAAAAAGTGAAAATGTATGGAAATTATAACCATAATCCTTTACGTTATAACCGTCCTTGCTAACATTCTGATAATTGGAGGTATTATCATAACTATAATTAAACCAAAATATAGATTATGGCCTCCACCTAGTAAAAATTCATGGCAATTCTGGATTGTTTGGATTTTTTCAATAATTTCTTATTTAGGGATAATTATGTTAAGTATATTGGATTGGAATAATTTTGTCTTATCTCATTGGTCTCGATACCCGATTGGCTTTATTTTCATAATTATAGGATTTATAATTGCCATTTTAGGTGTAAAGACTTTAAGTGTACATTCTTCTCTTGGATTAAAAGGAACATTAGTTACTCAGGGCATTTATAAATATTCAAGAAATCCTCAATATTTAGGCGACATTTTATTATTAATTGGAATTATAATAATATCTAATTCGTTTTTGACATTTATTACGGGTTTTTTAGGGATTCTATGGAATATTCTGACCCCTTTTACTGAAGAACCATGGTTAGAAAAACAATTTGGATCAGAATATGGAGAGTATTGTAAAAAAGTCCATCGCTTTATTTAGACCTAGAAAAATAAAAAATTTGAATAACTAAAAATTTAATAATTTTCTTGGTTAGGATTAAATCTTATTATATGAATATTTAATTAAAAAAAATAAAAAAAAAAACGGAACACTCATTCAAATTGAGAATGGTTTAAGCGACTTAGATCTAATTAACACAATTTTGAGAAAGTCGATCCCGCAGGTATCATAAGTGTTATCCTTTCAAAATCTTAAAAGAAGGGTCACTGAATTAAACTGAGATTTATTTTATTAATTTTTTTGAATAATGAGTTTTGATGGGAGAAAAATCATCACTACGATTCCGGAAGTTGCACTAATGATCGCAATAATAAGTATGGTGGGAATGATACCTAAACTATCTGCTATAATTCCACTCAGAAGTGCTCCAATAGCATATCCGAGATCTCGCCAGAAACGATATATACCCAACCCGGTAGCACGCCATATTGGAGGTATTTGGTCACACAGCGCGGCTATAACTACAGAATACATTAAAGCCCCTCCTATCCCCAATAGAACAACACCTAAGAGCCAAGATATATAAGAGGCTGTCCAAGAAATGATCAACAAACTAAAACTTATTATAACCATCCCTGACGATATAAAAATTTTTCTTTGTGTTTTATCACTTAACGACCCAAAAAAGACCTGACTTCCTCCGAAGGAAGCAATCATAATCCATTGAAAAGTACCGGCTGTTCTGTTCCCTAGATTTGAAGTAAAAAAAATCATTAAAAGACCCCAAGCCATTCCATCAACAAGATTTCGCACTAATCCTGCTTGGACGCATGAAACAAGACGAGAATTTTGATACGACATTTGTTTAAATACAGTAAGCCATGGTCTTGTATCACCTCCATCCAAATCTTTATTTTCTTTCACTAAATGTTGAGTAGTGTCTCTAACAAATAAAGCCGTAATGATGGTGCCTGCTAATACAGCAATTATTCCGAAAATAAAAGGATAAGGTTTTAATCCATATAGATTAGCAAGTTCAATAGAGATAAAACCAGCAAAAGCAACCGCAAGATACCCAAAAGTTTCGTTAACACCTGCGCCAAATCCTCGTTTATTGGGACCGCAGAGATCAATTTTCATAAACAATGTTAAGGTCCAGCAAATTCCTTGGTTTATCCCGAGTAGTATATTTGCAATAATTACTATCGTCCAATCACTAGCGAAAAGTAGCATAAAGGGCACGGGAATTCCGAATAGCCATCCGATGATAAGAACTTTGAATCTCCCAATTAAATCTGCCAACTTACCTGCTATTAAATTTGTAAAAGCTTTTGCGATCCCGAATGCCACTATGAATGAAGTAATGATAGTTAAACTCTGAAGACCAAATTCAAGTCCGAGGGGAACCAATAATGTTCTTTCTATACCTATTGTTGCTCCTACAAATATAGCTGTGATAATTAATAAAGATATTTGAAGAAAATTTTTCTTAATTCCATGTTCAAAAGAGGATTGTATAGTTTTCGTTGATTGAATTTTTTTCATGTTTAAATTCAACTAAATAATAATAAAAAACAATAAAAAGTGATTTATTAAGTTTCTCGATATCATTTATCGAAACCTTCGATTATTTAATAATTATAGGAATATATTAAAAAATCTTGTAACTGCTGGATTCAAAAAAGTTTGTCAAATGACTCTTAATCCAACAGAAACTGATCATTTGATTATTTCTAAACTAGCTGATTATAAAACTATTAGTTTGTTTTAATTAATTTTCTACGATTAACTTTTCTACCAAATAAAAAAGGTTATAAAAAAAATTTTCAATGAAAATAGGAATGCTTAAATATATATTTTCACATATATACTCAAAAGTAAGTACTCGAAAGTTTAAAAATTATTTAAAAAGGTAAAATTATGAGATTCTGTCCAAATTGTGAGAACATGCTGATCCCGAGAAACAAAAAATTGTTCTGTAGGTTTTGTAATAAAGAATTCGAGCTTGATCATAAAACAAATGATTACAAAATTGTAAAAATAATTAAGCATAATGAGAACGAATCTGAGCCTATAATAGTTAGAAAAGCTTTAATGAATTATAGAATATCCGTTCGAGATCGAAAAGCTTACGAAGAATTTTTTCAAATAATCTAAGAATATTACTGGTGTAATTTTTTTTTTAGGGTAAAATTATTGAGGTGTCTTAAAGATGAGCGAGATAATCCCTGAACAGTGCGGAAAGCCAATGGATGTAGTTTAACCAAAATTTTTAAACAATAGATTAATCAAAAAATTTTTTTAATTTAATTTGATAAAAAAAAACCAAAATAAAGGTGAAAGAATATTTTTAAAAATGAGAAATTATGTCCAATTTGTAGGAGAGTCGTGAGATCTGATGTGATAGTAGACACATATTGTGCTTTATGTGGTATGGGAATCAACGTATCCTCATCTATAGCAAAATTTTCAAACCAAAGTGAAAAAATCTTATATTTCTGCAGTGTTACATGTCTCTTGATTAATAAAATGAAATAAATTAAACTAATAATTTGAATTTATATTTTTAAAGAATCTTGAGATATTGACTTTAAATTAATTACATCCTTTAATTCACACTTAATTTGAAATCTTGAATTCCTTTGCACAATATTTACAGCAAAAATTCAATTCCTTATCTCCAATTATTTTAGTATATACACTATCGTAAATGGTGATTCCGCAACCAACACAAACTTTCAAATTTGATCTTAATGATACCTCAATTAAGTTGTTAAAGCGCAAAAAAACGTTTTCAACAAATACCTTTCCCTCAAATGTAAGATGATATCCCACTGATTTCTTAGATTTTAGAGATTTAGTTTCTTCAATAAATCCCCTTTTTTTTAATGATTTCAAAAAATCATAAACATAAGTTGGGCTCGCATTCTTTTTTAAATCTGATTTAAGTTTTTTTAAGATATAATAACCTGTTATAGATTCTTTAGATTTTAAAAGTACTAACGCATAAAATCGGGTAAAATTTTGAATTTTTATTTCGCTTTCTTGAGACATTTTAACAATTTTAATTTTTAATTCTTACATTTAATAAAAAACTTTCTCTAAGTTAGAATAGGAATAATAATTTATAAATATATATGAATCGATAAATATTCAAAAGTATATGAAATATATCAAAAAAAAATTCTTTATATTTAAATGATGTAACATGATATGTTGTTTAGGTTTATTTATTGGCTACTACATTGGATTCTAGGGGGAGTTGGGTTGTTTTCATTGTACCTGGGATCGGGTTTATTTTTGGTTTTATTTTTGATAATAAAATCATCTCAAAGAATTGAAATTCATGACATATCATCTCATAAAATTGGAATTTAAGACGAAAATTCATATATATCAGAATCTACAGCCTTGTCATGAAATAAGGAAGATAAACTGAGAGAAAACCCTAAAATATCCAATTAAATTTATATTTTTTATTTAATAAAAAAATAACATTTAAATATATACTAAAATATATATATATTATAAAGTAATATATTTTTAACAATTAAAAAAAAAAGAAGTAAAGTAAAAATGATAGAAAAAAGCATAAAAGGAAAAAGCACCATTCTAAATATTCAAGGGATGACATGCGCTTCTTGTGCTCAAACAGTAGAAAAGGCACTAAACAAGGGTGAAGGTGTAATTGAGGCTAATGTGAATTTAACAACTGAAAAAGCACATCTCACCTATAATCCTGAAAAAATTAAGAAGAAAGAGATTTTAGATCTTGTCAATAATACAGGTTATGGGGCAACCCTGGATACTAGCAAAATTGTGATTAAAATAGGAGGCATGACTTGCGCTTCTTGCGTTCAAACGGTTGAAAAGGCACTTAATAAGGCCGAAGGTATAACTGAAGCTATCGTAAACTTAGCAACTGAAAAAGCAACTATTACTTTTGATGCAAGTGAGTTAAATTATGAGGACATAGCGGAGGTTATAAATAACACCGGTTATTCCGCGCTCGGAAGGGAAGAAATAGAGTCGATATCGTCAAAGTATGATCAAGAAATTGAGGATGAAGAAAGGAAGTTCAAAACAGCTAAAAAGAGGATGCTGGTCTCTTGGCTGTTTGTCGTTCCAATTACTATTTGGATGCTTGTAGAAATGATTGGCGGAATTATGTGGCCTAATGCACTAATATATAATTTGGGAATGATAATATTAGCATTACCTCCACTTTTCTGGGCAGGGTATCCGACCTATTTTACTGCATTTAAAGCTGTTAGGCATGGTAGTGCGAACATGGATGTTTTGATCGCTTTAGGAACATTAGCTGCATTTATAACGGGACCATTATACTTTTTTATACCAGTCTTTAACTATGCTGGAGTTGCTGCAATGATAATGGCTTTTCATTTAACAGGAAGGTATATCGAAACTAAAGCAAAGGGAAGGGCTTCACAAGCTATCAGAAAGCTACTAGAACTGGGAGCGAAAAGTGCTCGAATTATAGTAGATGGAGAGGAAAAAGAAATTCCAATTGAACAACTTAAAGAAAACGACTTAATGTTAGTGAAACCAGGAGAAAAAATCCCAACTGATGGAATTATCACCGAGGGACAAAGCGCGATAGATGAATCCATGGCTACCGGTGAATCAATGCCTGTTAAGAAGAAGATGGGAGATGAAGTAATTGGTGCTACAATCAATCAAAGGGGTTTGTTAAAAATTAAAGCGACTAAGGTAGGAAAAGACACATTTTTATCCCAAGTCGTCAAATTGGTTGAGGAATGCCAAGGTACCAAGGTTCCAATACAAAAATTTGCTGACAGAATTGTTAGTTACTTTGTACCTGTTGTTTTAGTTTTATCAACAGCGGCATTTCTATTATGGATATTTTTACCCGATGTAATGAAGATGGGGATAATTGCTGTACAATCCTTCATACCATGGGTAGATCCAAATCTTGGAACTGTAACATTGGCTGTAGTTGCATTAGTATCCACGTTAATAATAGCATGCCCTTGTGCTCTAGGACTTGCAACTCCGACGGCACTAATGGTTGGTAGTGGCATGGGAGCTGAAAATGGTGTCCTGATAAGACATGGTGAGGCAATTCAAACCCTTAAAAATATTGATACGGTTGTTTTTGACAAGACTGGAACGATAACCAAAGGAGCACCTGAAGTAACTGACATCCATGTTGCTGAAGGTTTCACAACAGAAGAAGTCCTTCGATTTGCAGCGAGTATTGAAGCTGGTTCAGAACATCCTCTGGCAGATGCAATTATAAGAAAGTCGAAAGAAGAAGATATTGAACTTCACGAATTATTTGAGTTCGAGTCAATAACTGGCAAGGGAGTAAAAGCAAAAGTAAAAGCAAGCCCTGAAAAATTAATTCTGGTAGGAAGTAGGAAATTGATGAAAGAAAATGGCATAGACTATAATGACGACTTAGAAGCTGATATTGTATCTCTCGAAGAAGAAGCGAAAACTGTTATTATACTAGCTGTTGATGGGAAAATAGCCGGAATTCTAGCAATTGCAGATGCGATTAAAGAAGATTCTATCCTAGCGATAAAAGAGTTGGAAAGTATGGGAATTAAAACTGCGATGTTAACAGGGGATAACAAACGGACTGCCGAAGCGATTGCGAAAAAAATAGGTATCTCAAAAGTCTTAGCAGAGGTCTTACCTGATGAAAAAGTTAATGAAATACTACGATTGCAGGAAAATGGAAAATTAGTGGCGATGGTAGGTGATGGGATTAATGATGCCCCTGCTTTAACCGCTGCAAATGTAGGAATTGCCATAGGTACGGGGACGGATATCGCTATTGAATCAGCGGATATTACATTAGTTAGCGGGCATATATCTGGAGTGGTGACAGCCGTAAAGCTATCCCGAAATACTTTCAAAAAAATCAAGCAAAATCTTTTTTGGGCATTCTTTTATAATGTAGTTGCAATACCACTTGCGATATTGGGATTAGCTCATCCTTTAATTGCTGAAGTTGCCATGGCTACAAGTTCAATAACAGTAGTTTCTAATGCGAATATGCTACGAAAAACAGATATATATCCGAGCTTCAAATGAAAATAAAAAGTTAAAAGATTTTAACAAATAAATGTGGTTTAACTGTAATTTTTTAAATATAATTTTCTCAATTTTTTTTTTTTTATTAAGAATCCAAAATATAGATGAAAATAAATATTCTCGAATGAGAAACTATACCGAATTTGTAGTAAAATCGTGAAGTCTGATGCGAATATTCATGAGTATTGTACTTTATGTGGTATGGGGTATCTCTGAGAATTATTAGCGCCAGTGTACAAAAATTAATATGTAAAAATTTTTCATTTCTGTTGCAATAGATGTCTTTCAATTTATAAAACCGAGATTATCCGAAAATAAAAAATTAAATTTAAAAATTATTACTACGAAGAAAAAAGAGGGTAAATTATGTCTCCTATAGAAAATGGGCTTTGCTGTCCTAATTGTAATGAACCTTTAAGGGATGTGAACTTAATAATTTGTCCCTATTGTGGAGTAGAAATATCAATTCAAGTGGAAGATAATTATCCGTTAAAAGAAAAAGATATAACAGAAACATTTAAGTTTGACCCAGAGAATATTTGGTTGTTTACAGATCCAGATGCTATTAAATATTACGAAGAACATAAAAAGTTAGAAGAATTAAGGCATGACATAAAATTTAGTGTAATGCGTGGTGGGGTTTGGAATAAAGATGAATTAGAATATGCGGCAGAAATCGAGAGATTACTAAACCAAGGTAGTATTGAAGAGAAACGATCCCATTGGTGGGTATCTCCACATCCAACAGTATACAGAGTAAAGATGAGAGGTTACATTCGTATTAATGGTAAAGCTCACAGATTTATAAAAGGCAACGAAATTACATTCCAATGTCGAATGGCAAGAGAGCAAAGAAACTTAAATGCACCTTTACTAATCAAAAAATTCACTCCGACCAATAGTTCAATACTTTGTGGTGAGATGAAGGGTAGTATGAAAGGTATGTAATAATATAAGTAAAATACCTATTAATTTCAAGAGCAAATCATTAAAAATACAAAGGCTTAAAAGATTATTGTAAAGAATTATTTAAAGTTTAAATGGGGATGATTGAAGAATGATTGAGAATCTCTGGATATTGACAAAGAAAGGGGTCTTACTGTTTAGCAAAAATTATGGTAAGCTAAGTAAACCTGATGATTTATTAGCAGGTTTCTTCACTGCTGTTGATATCTTTATTAGAGAAGTCGCCAAGGAAGAAATCAAAAATATTATTATGAAAGATCATAAATTCAATTATATAATTGGAGATGATTTAATCATTGTAATTAACACTAAGGAATATGACAACGATATATTAATTCAGAATTTGCTAAGAGAAGTCAAAATAATATTTTTGGAAAATTATAGTGAAGAATTAAAACTTTTTTCTGGAGATACTATAGCTTTTGAGAATTTTGATAAAGATTTGGGAGAATTAATAAAAGATCTTGATGTTTCTATCAAATGTCAAACTTGTAAAAAGATAGTTGTGGGGGAATTTCGTTATAAAAATATGGCCAATCACAAAATTTATTTTTGTTGTACCTCATGTGAGAAATATTTTTCATATGATAAACTACCAGAAATTTTGTAATGCAACGAGAATTGAACTATAATCTATAAAAATATTTCTTCAAGTATTTTTTTAATAAAGCAAATGGATTTTTTCGAAATTTATTACATAACCTAAGTTTTACTTTTAAATATCCTATCATAATAATTTTTTTGTTTGCGATAAATTAGCTGAATCTATTTTTAAGGCCTTTGTAAAAACATTTATGGCTTTTGTGTATGCCGCTATTATAGTGGTAAAAATCTCCCTTTTCTAACCATCCTTCAATTTCATTCACAATTCCTTTAATCTATACTTTATAAAGGATTATGTATTCTAATCCTATTTATAATAAACAATAATAACATTTAAATATATACTCTACCATATATATTTTGGAAAGATTGTGAAATTTAAAATGAATACTTGTCCAAACTGTAAAGAAAATTTAATAGGCTACAATATAAGTATCTGTCCTTACTGTGGTATTGATATAATCAATACAAATGAGAGTAATAATGATCTTGAAATTTTTGATAACGCCTGGACGGTCAATGATGATATATATAATATTTGGTTATTAACAGATAACATCGCCAAGGAGAATATAAGATATGAAGGAAAACTGGATGAACTTAAACATGACATAAAATATAACGTTATGAGAAATGAATCTTGGCACCCAGATGATTTGGCTTATATCAAAGAAATTAATCGGCTAGTTCAAGAGGGTATTATTAAAAAGACCACAAGCTATTGGTTTTCTAGCCCCTTTCCGTCCGTATATAAAGCAATACGTAGTGGAAAATTAAAGGTTCTTGGGAAGAAATATTATTTTAAAAGAGGAGATGATATCGTATGGCAATGCCAAATGGGAAGGGAAATGCATAATTTAGAGGGTCCTGTTTTAATTGGAATATTTACTCCTAAAAAGTTAAGAATGCTTTGTAAAGAAATGGAAAATGCTACAAAAGGTAGTAGGATGATCATTTCGATGTGATGGAAAATGGGAAGAATCAAGGAAAATAAAGATAAAAAAAACATTAAAGCAATTTCTGAAGCTTCTGTTAATATTGAAATCATCGATAAAGATGATGCTTTATTATTTTCAGATTTAAAAGCAATTAAACTATACAAAGACCAACGTATATTTGAGGGTTTTTTACATGATTTAAAATTTAGTGTCATGAGAGGGGAATCTTGGAATAAAGATGAATTAGAGTATGCCAGAGAAATTAAAAGGCTCTTAAATGAGGGAATTATTAAGGAAAGAGGAGTTTATTGGTGGACTTCACCACATTCTCCTGTATATTGCGCAAAGAAGGAAGGTCAGATCAGAATAAATGGAAAATTTTACAAATTTACTAAAGGTAAAGAAATTACTTTTCAATGTAGAATGGCGATGGAGCAAAGGAATCTAAAAGCGCCATTATTAATAAAAAACTTTAAGCCTACAGATAAAATCATGTTGTGTGGAGAAATGAAAAATTCTATGAAAGGTATGTAAATCACCCTATTTGAAAAATTTATTTAAATATACAGATGTAAAAATGAGTATATATAGAAGTTTTATTAGGGATGTTATTATAGATAGGAGTACTAAAATCTAAAAAATTAATTGTACTAATTATTTAAATTTTAAGTGATAATACAAAATGAGCAAAAAGTATGAAAAAAGATTAGAAATACTAAAGAATAAAAAAAAAGATAAAAGATTAACAAGAAAATCACCAATGATCGATGGTAGGAATCTTAAGAGTCTATCTATCAACAAACAAAAAAAGTTCTTAAAAGATTTTAAAAAAAAGATGGATGGAAGTAGTAAAATATGGTAATTTTTGAAAAATAAAAATCAAAGATGTCGAAAAAAGACGCTCTAATGGGAATTTTAATTTTCGAATTTTTTTTATTCTTTTCTATTTAGTATAGGTTCGATTGGAATTGCTTTATTCGTCATTTTTTTTTGGCTTCCACTACTTCCAGGCAGATTTTATGGATACCTCTTGATGAAATGATATGTTTTATATTAGATTAAAAGGACAGGGATTTATCCAACAAAAATATTAGTAATTTTTTACATATCTTTTTAGCGGTAACTGACCCTTATACTTATATTAGACATCTCGAATATTCCTCAGAGTCATGGGCATTATTAAGTATTTTGGTGAGTAATGCCATTATGATTCTCATCTTAATTGCATTATGGGCAACGTTTTTTTATCCATAACAGTTTGGAGGAGAAAGAATTGAAAGAGAGATTTGGTAAGGAATATAAAGAATATTGCAGTAACCACGATTTTTTTTTAAATTTAGAAGAAAATAAAATATTTACTTCTACTTTCTTTTATTAATCTTATTAGAACACTCTATACCTCTATTAAAACAAATCAGAATCAAATAGAATATATATAGGAATATTTAAATATATACTTTCACATATATATTCAAGAGTATATTTATTAAAAAGGTTTTAAACAAGGTATTAAAAATAAGAGTTGATACAATTTGGAATATGGGGATTGGGTTATGGTGGTTGTTTATTCTGTACTTTTTGGATCCTTTATAATATTCATTCCATTTAAAAAGAAAATACAACGTCGAACAACGGGAGTATATCTGGCTTTTATTATTGCCCTAGCATTTGAAATGTTCGGAATACCATTAAGTATTTATATAATAACATGGTTGTTTGGAATTTATTATCCTACAGATGCTGTTTGGGGACACACATTGTACCCTTTTATTGGACTTACAGGAATGTGGATTGGAACAGCTCTAAATACAGTTGGAATAATTTTTATCATTAGAGGTTGGAAGAAAATCTATAGAGAATATTGGGGACAAGAACTCGATAAAAGAGAGCTTGTAACTACAGGTATATATCGGTATATTCGACACCCTCAATATTCCGGATTTATAATAATTACATTAGGACTATTGATACATTGGGCTACAATCCCACTCATTATTATGTTGCCAATACTAGTATTACTCTATTATAGACTAAGTAAAAAAGAAGAAAAATTATTAGAAGAGGAATTTGGGGATAAATATCTAGAATATAAAAGAGAAGTACCAAGATTTCTCCCTAATCCTAGACGTCATTTATAATTACTATTAAAAACATAAAAAAAAAGGATGCGGAAGAAGTGTATTAAATGGAGAAAATTCATCCCACTTTAAAATTATATGATAAACAAGCGGCTTCCTATGATACAATGAATTCTATGATGGAAAATCTATTTTCTAAAGGAAGAACGATGTTTAATATATTAAGAGGAAAAATTCTCGAAGTAGGTGTCGGAACGGGAGAAAATTTGAAGTATTATCATTCCTCTGTGAAATTAACGGTTTTTGATTGGAGTCCTCAAATGATCCTACAAACAAAAATGAAAGTTAAGAGATTAGGGCTCAGGAATGTTAAAAATTTTGTAATTGGAGATATACAAAGATTAAGCAATTATTTTGAACCGAATTCTTTTGATTATGTCACTTCTACTTGTGTCTTTTGCTCAGTTCCATATCCTATAAAAGGTTTTAAAGAAATTTCTAAAGCTCTACATCCTTCCGGTAAATTAGTTCAAATTGAACATGGAATCAGCAACTTCAGATTACTTAACCTCTTCATGAGAGCATTTGATCCAATAACAGCTAATGTACGGGGATTTCACCTTACTAGAAACACATTAAGTAATCTTGAAACGGCAGGATTTGAAGTAATTCATGAATGGTCCCTTGACTCAGCTGGAATTGTAAAAGTAATAATATCTAAGCCAACATTTTCTAAAATTTGAGTTAACCATGAATAAATGTAAATATTGTGATAAATAGATTGGTGAAGAAGATCAAATTTTCCAGTGCCCAGATTGTATTAATAAATTCCACGTGAAATGTGTGAATGAAAGAATTATAAATACGGAGACAGTTATGGGAAGAAAACGAAAATATAAGATCTTCTATTATAAATGTCCAATCTGCAGTAAAAAAGTACGAAATTCTCATTTTAATTAGTACAAAAAAGGGAATTATTCAGATTCAGAGGAATCATGAAATGAAATTAGAGAAATTGTACCTATCCTTAAAGGTGCTTCATATTCTCGATTAAAAACCTCAACTGGACTATTAGTCTGTTTATGGTGAAAATCATCCTGGAACAACGAGATTTTGTTCTAAAAGATTTATTTTTCGCAATGGGTGGCCAAGGCTCTTTCTTATCATCCCTTTATTGTCTTATACTGTTATTACTAATGATTTTCAATTTATGTTAATAACGCATCGTTTATACGAGCAATTCAATACTGGAGAAAGAAACAGTATCACTTCAAAAAGTGGAATGAGTGGATTAATTGCGATGAATGAACAGGATGTGAGTGATTATAGGTTAAATAATGAATCAATCAGAATTAGTACTCCATTTGGAAGTGTTGTAAGTTCGGTTAAAATTTGCCCACGGTTTTTTTGAAGTCTTTTTTTTTCTTGTTTCCTACAATTCTCCCCTTTGGTGGTGGGGGTAAAACAAATACAGCATCCAATCAAGGGACTGACTTTATAAAACATAAGGAAAAGTTTTAAATATTATACTTTTTAATATATATTCATTAGTATATAATCTTACTAAAAAAAACTAAAAAACATTACTAACGAAAATGACAGAAAGTAATAAACACATGAATTTAAAACTTGGTGGAATGACTTGTGCCAATTGTGCTTTAAAAATCGAATCTAAATTAAATAGTCTTGACGGTGTTGGAACTGCTGTAGTAAATTTCGCCACTGAAGAAGCTACTGTTGAGTATAATTCGAATACAACAGGATTTAATAATTTTAAAGAGGCCATACGAGATTTAGGATACAAAGCATCTTTAGCCAAAATCGATTTAAAAGTAGAAACTGAGCTTACAGAGGAAAATTTTAATAGTTTTGTTAATAAGGTTAGAGGAATCGAAGGAATCTATGATATAAGAGAGAATTATAAAGCTTCCAAAATGTTCATTGAATTTAATGAATCAGAAATCGATGAGACCAAAGTATTTTCTAAAATAAAGAAGGTAGGTACACCCTTAAATATAGAAATTAGTATAAGCGCAGGAGCAATGGACATGGAAATTATACAACATAAGAAAGAAATGCGATATAGGTTGCGCATCTTGTCTATCTCAATCGTGTTTTCATTTATAATTGCGCCAATAAGTTGGTTCGTTCCAGATTCTTTTGATAGAAACTTCCTTCTTTTCTTTTTAGCATTAGCAAATTTTGCTATTTGTGGGTCGTTTTTCTTAGTTGGCGCATATAAAGCCTTGAAGAACAAATCTACAAATATGGATGTCTTAATTGCTTTAGGTACTTCAACCGCACTCATTTACTCAATATATATAACTTTCTCTAGTGCTGCGGGGAACACTTTTTATGAAGCAATGAGTATGATAATAACTTTTCTATTGATGGGAAAATATCTTGAACATAAGACTAAAGGACAAACATCAGAAGCAATTAAAAAATTAATTGGATTACAACCGAAGACAGCAACAATTATAAAGGATGGAGAAGAAATTGAGATTCCAATAGAAGAAATTGAAGTTGGAGATGTATTAGTTGTACGCCCTGGTGAAAAAATACCTGTTGATGGAATAGTAGTTCAAGGTACAACAAAGATAGATGAATCAATGATTACTGGAGAGAGTAAATATGTTAAGAAGGAAATTGATAGCGGGGTTATTGGCGCAACTGTCAACCAAACAGGCCTTATACATATAATGACTGAGAAAATTGGAAAGGATACTCTATTATTTCAAATTATCGATTTTGTTAAGCAAGCACAAGGTAGAAAAGCTGCTAAACAGGAATTAGCTGACGCGATTAGTAAAAAATTCGTACCCGCAGTTATAATAATAGCCATCATTTCGTTTCTCTTTTGGTTATTCATTGGAGCAGAAATATTTCCTGAACTTCAACCAACAAAATTTGAAGCTTCTTTACTTGTCTTTACTTCAGTTGTGGTTATTGCTTGTCCTTGTGCTTTAGGGTTAGCTATTCCGACTGCAGTCATGGTAGGCACAGGTATAGGCGCTGAAACTGGTTTATTAATTAAGGGTGGAGATTCTTTAGAATCTGTTAGCACTATAAATACTATCGTTTTTGATAAAACAGGCACATTGACAGTAGGTAAACCCAAAGTTTCAGTAATTTTTACAGAAAAAGATTTGACTGAAACTGGATATGATGATAATGATCTTTTATTTTACGCTGGAAGCGCAGAAATGGGTTCAGAACATCCGCTTGGAAGATCTATAATCGAAGAAGCAAATCAAAGAAATTTGAAACTTGACTCACCTACAGACTTCGATGCTATCCCCGGGAAGGGAATTAAAACCACGATAAAAGGAAAAATTGTTTTTATAGGCAATGAAAAATTGATGGCTGATAATAATATTTCGAGTGATGATTATAAAGCTAAATTTGAGGAATTTCAGCAACAAGGAATCACTACAATCTTAATTAGTATTGATAATGCTGTAAGGGGGGTTATAGGTATTTCTGATAAGATGAAGGATCAAGCCCCTTATGCGTTAGAGAAACTGAGAGAAATGGGTATAGAGATTTATATGATAACGGGAGATAACATGCAAACGGCTCTAACTATAGGAAAGCTATTAAAAATAGATGAAAAACACATTCTCGCAGAAGTAATGCCAAATGACAAAGCATTAAATGTTCAGAAGCTCCAAAATTCGGGTGATAAAGTAGTTGTTGGCATGGTAGGAGATGGCATTAATGATGCACCGGCATTAGCTCAAGCAGATGTAGGAATCGCTATAGGTTCTGGAACGGATGTCGCTATTGAAACTGCAGATATTGTACTAATGAGAGGAGATATCAGAAATGTGGTGTCTGCGATTAATTTATCTAAGAAAACATATAGAAAGATGATCACTAATCTATTCTGGGCATTCATTTATAATATAATAGGGATTCCTATAGCAGCAGGAGTTTTATATGGAGTATTTCGGCTGATAACTGGAACAGGTTTTTTCCTGCCACCCTACCTAGCAGCTGTGTTTATGGCAACATCTAGCGTGTCTGTTGTCTTAAATGCCCTTTTCCTTAAAAGATTTGATCCAAGAACTCCGCAACAAGTAGAAGAAGAGAGTAGATTACTTGAGGATAAGGTTTTAGACCCTATATGTGGTATGGAAATTGTACCTAGCAGATCAATTGAATTCAAGTATAAAGAAGAGAGTTTTCATTTCTGTAGTGCTTCATGTGAAAAAATATTTAAATTGGATCCCGAGAAATATAAAGATTACGAACATTCTGACCCAAAACTTATGCACAAAGGAGTTGCAGAAGAAGACCTTGTAATAGACCTTGTTTGCGGGATGGAGATATTACCAAGTTATTCTATAGAGCATGAACATAAGGGCAAAAAATATTATTTTTGTGCCCAATCCTGTGTGGAAGATTTCAAACTTGA
>CAZRBD010000084.1:10698-17512 GCA_964598265.1 uncultured archaeon | reverse complement strand
ACCTTATGATTTCCCACCTGAAAGGTTAAGACCCCAACCAAGATTTGATCGCATAGATCCTAAAGAAAGACCAAAAATTATGGACGAGATTGTTTTAGATCCAGTATCGCGGTTTAAAATTTCTCTTGATTATGCATTAATCCTCAAAGAAATTTTCGTTTCAAATTTTAAATTTAAATCTTCAAACCCATTTTATCTCCAACGAAAAGATCAAATAGGTCGAAAGATAAATTTTAAAAAAACTCAATTAGAATTATTTAATGATAATTTATCATTAGTTCCCGCCTTAGAAATACAGAGATATAATCCATGGGATTATGATGAAAAGACTCATGAAATAATTTCTTTAGGGATAATTTATCTTGGACAATTTATTGGTTCAAATTTTAATTTAATTAAAGATGCACTCAATAATGAAGATAAATTTAGGGTTTGTTTCTCTAGAATGTTCAATTTTAAACGAGTTGATTTAAAAGAAATCAATGCACCTTCGAATGTAGAAATCAAATTGGAAACTTTAGAAAATTTTCTCCAAAAAAATAATATTGATATAATTATTCTTGTTTATGGAAATCTTACCGAAAAAGATATAATCTTTGTTAATGAGTTAAAAAACTACCTCTATAAAAGATCTAAACTGATTCCAACTCAAGGAATAAATTTCTCTACATTTTTAAAAAGTTATAATAAAAATATAACTAATTATTTTAGGAATATTTTTTTAGGCATATATGCTAAATCAGGATATACCGCATGGAGACTACATAAAAAAGAGAGAAAAAATGAATTCTATCTTGGTATTAATATCAATTCTAATAAACAATTAGAAGAAAAAGCAATTTCAATAGCCATTTATTCCAGTATTGGAATTTTAGTTAAGATTTATTATGTTAAATGCAAAATTAATGATTTTGAGAGAAACTTGATAAATATTTTAAATAAGATCATAAAGATAAATAAGAATTTAGTTTTAAATTGCTTATTTTTAGGAAATCTTTATGATGATGATAAAAATATTTTTGTTAAAACTTTTCAAAGTCCTAATTTAAATTATTCAATTTTTGAAATACATCAAAATTCACTCGTGAGAATTTATTTTGAAAAAGATGGGAGGATCGCACCAACAAAAATTGGAGATTCTATTGTTTTAGAGAACTATGAAGCTTATTTTATATCATTTAAAAATTTTCAGGGAAATAGTCAACCAACTAAAATAGTTAAAATAGAAGCATCTTTTGATTTGGATTTTGATAAGTATTTACAAGATATCTTTGATTTAACTCAGTGCTATACTGGTTATTCTCAATTTCGAATAACATTGCCAATTCCTGTACATGCAGCAAGGCGTATATTAAATGATTTTATCAATTTAGATGTTAAGGAAATTGAAACTAATTTACCTATTTTTATTTAGTGATAATTTTGATTTGGATACCAGGATGGAAATTAAAAATAAATAAAAAGAATTTAAAAAGATATAGAATTTCTCTTGATTATCCAATGAGCATTGATTCATTAAGATATTATATAAGAAAAGGGGAATATTCAATAGATTTTCCATTCTCTATATTTCAGGATGAAAATAAAGAATTTGGTATTATACTAAGAGAAATTGAGTATGTAGATGACTTTTCATTCTTAATTAGTTCAAATTTAATAATTATTGGTGTTGAAATCTCTGAAGAATGGTCTGTTTACCAATCAAAGTCTGTTGATTTGTTTATAAAATTGTATGTAGAACATCTTATTATTATACATTCTGGCGGTGTTTATTCACCAGCAAATGAGGTTAGAAGTTGTTTAAGAAAATACTCAAAGGGTAGAATTAGTAAAAGAGCTGAACCCATAGACTCTTTAGATTCTGGTTATCCCTATAAAACAAAATATGAATTATGTGAAGCGGAAGAATTTAGTATAATAAAACACGAAAATGAAGAATTTCTATTAACTTATGTTCCACGATATGAGATACATGACACAGTTTTAAATTTTCCGCAAAGCAAATTTATAATAGGAAAAATAAATAAAAAATGGGAAGATTTTTATTACCACACAAAAGAGAAATTTCAACATAGATTTAACTATATATCAGATTTAATTGCAAAATTACTAATTGACGATTGTTATGTGGAAATTATTGAAACAAAGATTTTGTTTCAAGAAAAAACTCTTAATTATCCAGTTTTTGACTCCTTTATTACAGATGAAGAAAAATCTTTCACAGACATATTAAAATGTGAAATTTTAAACCAAATGAATGAAAAGCTACCATTACGAATTATAATTGATAAAACTGTAGAATTACAAGACAAGCAAGAACAAATCTTAAAAAAATATTTAGATATTATTAATGAGTATTTTGATGTAAATTCAATTGAAGATTTAAAATTAAATTTTTATGTTGGATCAGATAATCAGGATTTTAATTTAAAATTTAATGATCACTCTAATTTAAATACTCTCTTTATTCTCAATAATTTAGAACCTGGTTCCCAAAGTATATATGATGAGATTAAAAAGAGATTTCTAGCACCCCATAAAATTATTACATTAAAAACGATTTTAGAATCTGATGAGTATGAAACTCAATTTATGTTAATCTATTTATCTTTAAAATTTAGGAGTCTTGATAGAAATTATTTGAGAATTAAAAATGACGAAAATTTTATTTTAATTGCTTTTAATATCTCAAAGCACTATGATTTAGGATACTGTTGTATATTTTCATCTACTTTAATAAACCAAAAACATATTATTAATCATTCTCTTCTTCCACTTACCTATAATAATAACAATTTTATAGAAGAAAAGGCAAGTGAATTTATTCTTGATGAATTAGAAAAGATAAAAAATCACAACCAAAATAAAAACATAATTATTATTTATAAAAATAATTTAGATTTGAAAACCTACATTAATAATGCTATGAAAAATAAGCAAGAAATTTACATTGCTGAAGTATTAGATATCCCTTTTAAAATATTCAAAATGTCTAATGACAATATTCAAATACCTAAAAACGGTTCATATTTTATTATCTCAAAAAGTTTTAGACATACAATAGTGTGCCTTATCTCTAACGGATATCCAGATATTCCAGAAAAAGGAATTCCCAATCCGAATTTAATTAAAATTAATTTAAAAAATAATTTCATTATTTCAAAAATTATTAATACTATTTTCTCCCATTCATTTTTACATCCAACAAGCTTAATAAAGCCAAATTTACCAATAGAATTACATCAAATCTTGAATGTTTTTAATATACCAGTTATATCCATTTTAAACCAAGATTATAAAAGGTTTTTGTTATGAATTTTAATGTAAAAATTGGAGTTACTGAAGTAAACGATTTTAAATGTAAAAGAAAGATTCCACTTTTATTTTGGGTAAAGAAAAAAGGGATCGAATTAATAAAACCATCTCGATGGCGGTATTCGATGATTATGGGGAGATTGATACATATCCTAATACAAGATACTTTTAAGAGATCTCTTGATAAAATACTATTTTATCTTGTGAGGAAAAAATTATCAATTAAAGATGCGGTTTATGAGGTATTAAAAGAAAAATTTTACGAAATATCTTCTTTATTACAAGAATTAGAGTTAAAATATGAAGATACAGATACAATATTGGAGATTTATACAGCACAGAAAATAATAGAATTAATTGACCCCCAACTAGAAAATTTAGCTAAAATTACTCAAAAATTAATAAAATTAGATAATAATGGGAAATATTACTCTACTTTAATTGATAATGAGCTTACCATCAAAAAAAGATTAGAACCTAATATTTATTTAAACGGTAAAATCGATATGATATCTTATGATAATTCTTCAATGACATTGATTGAACTTAAAACGGGTAAGAATATGTATAAGAGTCATACAAATCAATTGCAAATTTATGGTGAATTGTCAAGAAAAATTATTCCAGAAAATATTAAATTAAAATTGGAATTATGGTATTCCCATCCTGAGTGTTCTCGTGAAAATCCAATAAAACAAGTGAAATTAGCAAAAGTAAAAAAATTGAATTTAATAGAAACCCAAATACAAATTTCCAAAAAATTAAATAGATCCTCTATTAAACAAATAGAACAGAATATAGATTATATGGGTTGCCAATTCTGTGGTCAAATGTGTAATAGATTGGATGAAATTCTCAATGAGTCTTAATATGGTTAATAAAATTTTTGTAGTTTATGTCCGACCTTTAAATTCGAGATTCTATAAAATTTGAAAGAAAATAAAACAGGACTTATCGAGAATATTAATTTTATGACCTTTCCAGATTGTATTGCTCAAAGATTTGTTGGAAAAGAAATAGAATAGAATTTGAATTTAAAAGCAAAAATTTTCAAAATTATAAGCATAATCCAAATGGCTGAGATGTAATTGTTTGTTGGGAACACGAATGGGAAGATTGTCCAATAGAAGTAATTGAATTAAAAGATATTATTAAAGGATTAGAGAATAGATCAATTGAGAACCCAGAGATAACTGTTATTGATTTATGGAGTGTTTCTCAAGATCGAAAAACATTCTTGAGTGAAATATTTAATTTTATAAGATTCAGGGTTGTAATAAGTGGGAATTATAGCAAATTATTTTATGAAAATAAGCTTTTTGAGCCTAAAGTGAAGTCATAGGTTTCAATTTAAATTCGATAAACGTTTCACGAAAATTAAAATAGTCATATTTTTTAAATGTATATACCAAAAATATAATATATACAGAAAGAGTAAAATCCAAATGATTAGAAGAAGTATTCCGAATAAGAAAACAATTGCTCACTTCAGGCAACATAGAGATTGGTATACCGTAAATAGAGATTATCAAAGAGAAGAGGGTGTATGGACAATTAAAGA
Organism: uncultured archaeon; assembly: GCA_964598265.1. GTDB lineage: Archaea > Asgardarchaeota > Lokiarchaeia > Sigyniarchaeales > SOKP01 > Loki-b32. Next base: position 12,636 of record CAZRBD010000084.1, on the reverse strand, counting down.
AAACCAATATTTAATTGATTCAATTATACATAATTTTCCACTTCCGCAATTTTTTGTTAGAGATATGGGTAATAATCAATTAGAAATCGTTGATGGCCAGCAACGCCTTACAGCAATATGGGCTTTCCTTGAAAATAAATACCCCTTGTTAATAGCATATTCAGGTTCTCAACTTGGAAGTACTATTTATAGCAAGTTGCCACCTGAAATCCAAGTGGCAATTGATAATTATGAACTTAACGTAGTAGAATTAATAAATTATGATGATAATGATATTAGAAATTTATTTCGAAGATTACAATCTGGTAAGCCGTTAAATACAGGGGAAAAACTCAATGCATTTCCAGGTTCAATTACACCCCTGATGAGAAATCTTTCTAAACACGTATTTTTTAAAAAAACTAATTTTTCTTTAAAAAGATATAAAGCACTTCAGTTGGTTGCTCAAACTTTTATACTATGTGATTATGGGATTACTGATATAGCTGCAAAATACTTATATGAATTTTTTGATAAAAATATAGACGCAAACCAAAATAGTAAGTATTACAAACTGTCAAAAAAGGTGTTAAATTTTATGAATAAACTAATAACAGATACTACATGTCCTGAAATTCTTAAACCGTCATGGTTTATAAATTATTTTATCTTTACAAAGGAACTTCTTGAAATTTATAGTGTAACTGGAAGAGAAGGAGAAATCTATCAGTTCTATAAAGATTTTTTCTCATACATACAAAAAAACAAAGATTCTATTTTAGAGGTCAAGGAATTTGATAGTATCAATCGAGCTGGAACCAATAATAAAAAAAACATTAAAAGCCGTCTCAATTTTATGCTTATTAAATTTCTAAGTGATTACGCAGTTCAACCAAAGGATTCAACTAGAGGTTTTACAGAAGTTCAACGAATTGCAATCTACAGAAAAGATAATGGTATATGTCAAAATCCTAATTGTGGAATAAAGGTTCCTTGGGATGACTATCACGCAGATCACAAGAAGCCTCATAGTAATGGCGGTCCGACGACAGTAGATAATGGTCAAGTACTATGTTCTAATTGCAATTTAGCTAAATCAAATAATCCTAATATTGGTTATTGAATCTTAAGAATTTTTTTATTTATATTTATATCTCAAATTCTCCTAATTCTAATATCTACTTCATCTAATTTTTCATATATTTCAGAGCTTTCTTGACATCTTTTTTTTCCCTTCTTGATTACTTCTAAAACTTTAGTTTTTTCTTCACCAATTCTTTCTTTTATTACTGCTAATTGATAAAAGCTACGAGCTATGACATCTTTAAAATTACCTTCATTTTTCTTGTCAAAAGTTTTCCCACTAGCTAAATTAAAATAATTTATAGCTCTTTCATATTCTCCTTTTTTTTCGTATAAAACTCCGTAAGTATACCATAATTCTCTGTAAAAATAAAAATTTTGTTTATTATTTGGATTAAGTTGATAGAGTTCTTTAGTTAATTCAATTCCAGTTTCTAAATATGTTTCTGTTTCATTGTAATTTTTACTTAAAATATGATTTATTGCCCATTCTAAGTAATTTTTAATTCTAAAGAGTAGTGAAGTCATATAAATCTGTGAATTACTCTCCTTTGCTATTTCTTGAGCAAATATTAGTTGATTATTTGCTTTTTCAAATTCTTTACTAACTGTATATGCAGTCCCTAATTGATTCATCGAAGCGAGATGTTCTGGATTTAGTTCTAAAGCTTTTTTAAGAGCCTTAATAGCTTTTTTATCTTGTCTATTTAATCTAAACATTTTGCCATAATTGGTCCAATGATGAAAATTGAATGGTTCTGTTTCAATAGCTTTTTTTGCCAACCCTATTCCTTTTTTACAATCTTTTTTTTTAAAAAATTCAAATTTGGAATATTCTCCATATGTATATGCTAAATTTGGAGCTAGGATAATAGC
>CAZRBD010000084.1:3051-10688 GCA_964598265.1 uncultured archaeon | reverse complement strand
ATTTTTAGAAGCTTTCTCATAATCTTTTTGAATATTAATAAAATCTTTTGCTGATTTTACATAATAAAAAGCTAATTTTTCTTCTGGTGTTTTAATGCCTATTGAACTTATCGATTCACGATGCTTTTCCTTAATGTCTTCGCTTTTATCCTCTAAAGAGCTTAATTTTTCACCTTCTTCAATAAATCTTTTTAAGTTAATTCACAATTTTCAACAAGATAAACTGTACTGATATCAGAAAATCCTATTTTTATCTATATGGATTATATATACCATAATTACTAGTTTATTTAAAGTTTTTAAAAACTAGACTCCAGAATAAAAAAGATTTCCGACTGAATTCCCTAAAAAATCTCAAAAATCTAAACCTAAAGAAAAAAAACTTAAATAAAACTATATCAATTAAAACATGTGAAAGAAGCGAAAGTTGTATCCATAATCTGTGATCATTTTGTTAACGAAAAATGGCAATTTTGGATTGATGATCATCCCATTCATAACGATTTAGAATATCAAAAACATAGTATATTAATTGGGGGTGCTCGACCTGACATATTTGGTTTCAATACCTTCAAACAAATCTTTGCGGTTGAAGTTAAAGGTTTAAGTGATTATAAGAAAGCGATTGGCCAGGCAATTATCTATAAATCAGGCGTAAACCTTTCCTATATAGGGGGTTTAGAATCTCCTTTGGATAAAATACGTAATGTTGCTATTTCATCTGGACTAGGAATAATTTCAGTAAACGAATCTGATGAAAAAGTCAAGATTATAGAACCGTTATATAATGTAACACCTAATTACCTAGAGGATATAAAAAACGAGTTATCAGTCCTCCAAAATCAAAAGAAAAAAAATCGTAGTTTTTCTTCATTTGGACGAACACACATCCTTAATTATTTTTCACCCTTATTTTTATTTGAAAATGCCGCTGCAAGGTCGAAAAATGAGTTAATTAAGGATTTTAAAATAGCTCAATGGAAAAATAAAACCTACAGTGAGTTTATAAGCGGAGCAAACACAATCGGGCTTATAGATCTAATTGATAAAGGATATATTTTATCAAAAATCGGGAAATTTTGTTTAGGTTATTTTAAAAGTCAAGGCATTGATTCATTAAATACATTGCAGAAAACCTTAGAGAACACTTCACGACAAAAATCAGTTTATACTGAATTACCCATTCTCGCAAAATTTTTACAAATTATTTACTTTCAAAACCCAGATTTTAAAAAATTTGTAATGATTCTTTTGGATTTCAATAAGCTTCAAGTTTCTTCCAAGGAAATTATAGACAAATTTATAAATGATTACCCAAATCTTTTCTTGAATTTTTTTGTAAAGCCTAGAGAGAAATCAAGGGTAATCGATATACTTCTAAGCGGAAAAAAAGAAATTTTACTGGAGAATTATAATAAAACAATTGAGTTCTATGGACACTATAATTTCTTTTTTGCTTTCAAAAGACATTTAGTTCATTTAGGAATATTATCTCAAGAAAGCAAAACTTATTATGGAAAAACAGAAGATTTCGATGTGAACAACGATATTTGGGAATTAGGAGAGGAAATTTTAATATAATATAAGTTAAGTTACTAAGCTCCAACCTTTGGGGATCTTGCGAGAATGGATTTAAACTAATCTAACAATTATTATCCTCCCTACCTTAATTGTCTAAGAATCAATTAAAAAAAAGAGGTTTTATTTTTCAATAATTAGACACTCTAAGTTTAGCTTTTTATTCTTTAACCGTTTCATGGAGTTTTTTAATTAAAGTAACTACTCTTAAATTCAAGAGTTTTTAAAAATATTTATCAATTTTAGAAGTTTTATAAGCCGTAATGACTATTTTCGAATTTTCTTCATTATAATAAAAAACTCGTAAGAGATATTTCTTTTTTACTTTATGAGCGATTATATTTCCAAAAGAATCATTTACTTCTTTTTCAGGATTATTAATAGTGTCAACAATTTCTTCTTTTGTAATACCTCGGATCTTCATTCGTTCTAATGCATGTTTAGTGAACTTTATTAGCATTGTGCTAATCTTGGTATTAATTCTTCACTATTCATTTGAACGAGATCGTTAAGATTTAGCTTTCTCTCTGTAAAATTTAAAACTTCCACACCTACAATATTTTGATTCTTACCATAATCGATTATAATTCCCTCTGCTATTTCATCTGAATTTGAGATTTTTTCATTTGAAAATCGAATGTAGAGAGCATTTGCTATCTTATCAAAAGAGAAGTTCATAGTTATTATAAAGGAGCATTTAATTAAATATTTACTCTAAAGCAATAAGATTAAATTGATTTTAATTCTCGGTTATTTCACGAAATGTATTAAAACTAATCTAACTTGGTTATTCAAAAGAGCAGCTAATATTAAATGTAGATATCCTATAGCCATTTCGGATTGTTTTTCTATTTCCCTAGCGATACTACAAGAATGTCCTGTGTTTTTCCTCCCAGAATATGAATTATCAAAAGATACTGCCGAAAAAAATTAATAAAGCATATCAAGTAAAAATCCATTTAGTCTAATTCATAATTCAAATCAAGATGCGATTTCTTTAGAAAAATTATGAAAAACCCTGGAAGAGTAAAATATAGCCCAAAGAATTATTTGTAAACTTAATTTGAACTTAGATAATTCTTGCAGAATTCTTCTGAAGTGCTAATTTTTATAAGGTTCTTTACTCGATTAAATTTTCCATCATTAGAAATTAAGAATGATACTTTCTCATGTAAAGAAGCTGCGACAATAATGCTATCTGGTAATCTAAGATTTGTTTCACTTCGAATTTTTGCCGATTGATCAGCTAATCCTCTATCCAAATTAACGATTATGTAATTATCTTGTGAATATAACTTCGAAAGATATTCATCTTTCTCTTTGGGTTTGTTTATATTATAATAACCTACGCATAGTTCTGCAATTGTAATAATTGAAATAACTCCTATTAATTGTCCGTCGTCAATCGCATCTAAAATCTTAGAAGAATATTCGAAAAATGGATCTTCTTCTTCTTTAACATTTATAAATATATTAGTATCAACTGTTATTTTCATTAATCCCATTCCTCTCTTAATTTCCTCTGAAATTCAACTCCTTTAACCCCCCAACGAGTATGACTTTTTAAGATCTCTACAAGCCTTCTTTTTTCGGGTTTTTTCAGAATGATCTCATTGTCTTTCAAATAAACAATAATTTTATCCCCTTTTAAAATGTTCAATCGCTCTCTAACTTCTTTGGGAATGGTTATTTGCCCTTTTTCACTTACAGTTATTTTTGCTATTATCTCCATTAATCATCATTTTTAACTTTCCTATTTATAAGTAAGACTTTTCTTACCTTTAAACCTTACTGTGAATGGAAATCTATTGAAAACTTTTGGTTCCATTATAATAAATGCTTTTAGTTAGAAATGATATTCCTCGTCAATCAATAGGAAAATCAAAGAAATAAAAATAAGTTTTAAGTAATTAAATAACGTTCTCTTTAGGAATTAATTTAAACTTTTTCTTATATTCTTCAAAAATTACTTGATATTCCTTAAAAACAGGATTTCTTCCAATTAAAATTGGTAGATTTAATTCTTTATCTGGATAAACGGCCTTAACTATCCCAAAATCTACTTCTCTCCCTCCTCGTCCAATAATCAAACCAACCTCAGTCTCCTAAGACCGATATTTACCACCCATACCTTCACTTTCAACCTTTTTGATTTGAGATAGCTTTAACATTTCCGCAATTGCTTTATGGATATGAACACCATCAGAACCAGAATCTAATAATCCTTCAAAGACAGGCGTTATATTATTTCTATTACTTGGTTGATAAAATCTAATGGGAAGAAGAGGATAGCTTTGATGTTAATTTTTTCTCTTCTTTTGATAATTTCCTGGCACTAGGTCTAACTTTATAAGGAAAGGTAAATTTGATTTTTTTCATTCAAAATCAGTAGAAACAATAACTAGTGGATGGAATTTTTGAGATTGTTATGTCTTGGCCTTCATATTTTTTTGAAAGTTCAAGAATGACTTTAATATCAATATTTCTTTCTATTATTTCATCTTCTTTTAAAATAACCCATTCACCAGTTAATTCTTCCATCACTTTGCCTCAATTGTTATGATTAAAAGATTTAAAATTGCCTCTACTATAAAAAAATTGTTCTCAGTATATTATTTTTACTCAAATATATAAAATGCTTTATTTATTTTTAAGAGCAAAATATTGGAAATAGAATTAATATTAATATTTTTCTGCTTAAAATTATGATAATTTTCGATGTTGTTAGTTTTTTATTAATTAGTAGTTTTCTATATACCCTATTTTCGATAGATGAAAAAGCTTCAGGGCAATCATGATGTACAATATCATTATAAATATGTATCCAACAGCTATAATGATAGCAATTATAAACAAAGAGAAGGTTGAGAGGATATCACCAGTTAACAAGAGTCCACCTGCCAAAATTCCCATATAAGCGGTAATTTTACTGAAGTTATTGCTCCATAGCATTATGATTGAAATCGTCAGAACTGCAGATAGCACTCCAGAACGCCCCGCCGAATGTGTTATGGTAAAGATTACTATCCCAAGGAAGGGTTGGCAAATAGCAACTATCGACCAAATTTTACTGACTTTTCTAAGGGCAGGATATAGGGCGAGAGACATGATGCCTACGAGACCCATGATTAAAATATCCAAGAGATTCAATACATAAATAGATTCTCCGCTGATCCCCGCATTCAATTTGAAAAGTTTAACTAACCAATTGTTAGCAATCCAGCCGATAATGGTATCAGGTTGAAGATCTCCGATGAGACCGATGATCCCCATTAAAAATAATATAAATACAATTAGAACAACTGCTCCGGCAACCTTATAAAGGACTTTCCAGGCAGGCGTTATTGTTTCGGCAATAGACTCATTCATATGCTTAAATCTCCATATTTTACTTACATTCTTATATTTAAATCTTTTTTTTTAAAAAACAAACAATTAATAAACTGGACTTTATTGATAATCTTTGTATATTTGACTTTTCTTTTGATATAATAAATCCGTTATAATGAAATTTCATTTGAAATATATTGTTTTCGGAGCTGTTCTAACATAGATAGATTTACTTAAATCAAATGTAAACGCCCATATATCTTCATCCCATGTCTTATCGTCTTCTGCAAGTTTTAATGATTTTTTGATTGCCTTTATAGTTGCTGAGCAAGTTATCTGTTTATTAGTTTTAGATTTTAGGTTAATGTATTTTTGAATGCTCATTTTAACTTGTTCTATTCCTATTTCAACGGGTGATCTTTTTGGGATTGATTTTATCTCTGAAATATGTGGTTCAGATTTAGATTCTTTATTTTGAACTTGAATGAATTGTGTAATACTAGTCGTTGGAGTAGAAATTGGAATCTCAGTAAGCTTAGGTAAATCTTTTAGTCTACTACTAATTGTAATAGGAGATAAATTTAGCTTATTTAATATGAATTCAACATCCTGAAGGAGAGGATCACTCCCAAAAATTTCGTTATAATTTACCATAAGTGAGATATAACCTAGCTCAAGGTCGTTCAACTTACTAGTTCTTCCTAGATGGGGATAAAGTTCGATAGGAAGATTATATTTGTGTTTTATATCTAAATTCACATTGGTTATCCAAATAACATAGTCTAAAGCATTTTCTCTTAACAAAACATAAGTTTTTTCAATATCTCTTTTAGAAATTTCTTTTCCTTTTCGATACATCTTTACTTCGATTCCAACCTTTTTAATAAACTCAGAACTCTCATTTCCAAAAAATTCTAAAAATACATCTGGTCTTTTCTTCGATGGTCCTAATGAAGGTTCATGTCTAACGTCTGATAAATAATTATAATCAGGTTGTCGACTTAAGATATCAAAAGAATTACATAAAGCTTTCTCCACTAATGTGGACCTTGTTTTGTCTTGAATTCGACTGTCTAATAATTTTTGTTTAAGTTCTTTTTGTTCAATATAGGACAGAGTTAAATCATCTCTTGTTCTAAAAGCTTTAAAGGCCTTAAAAAAATCATCAACATATTCAAGCTTTTCTGTTTTCCTATATTTTTCAATTAACTCAAATAAATTTTTCAGTGTTTTTCTTAAATCTTGACCGTTGTTTTCATATAGATACTTAATACTTTTTTCTCCAAAAGGAAATAATATTTTATCGTGTGGTGGATTAAAATTAAAACTATTCCAGAAATTAAAAAGATATTGAGTTATTACCATTATTACGGTATCAGGATCTAAATTACTTAGAGAAAGAGTTTTTGACCAATTATCTAATTGGGCTGCTTGATCTCCTTGTAATACGTCATCAAAATCTCTATAAGCATCTAAAGTCCCTGAAAGAATTATAATCAAAAATTTCTTTTGTCTTAGATTTAACAACAGAGAAAATAAATTAGAAAAAACACTTTCTTTTAATTCTGAACCTCCAGCTTCAATATGATCAAAAATTAGTATAAAAGAAGTATTATTATCAAAAGCCCATCTAAATAGCTCAATTAACTCATCAATATATTTAGACGCATCATTATCAGTATTTACATTAAAACCTTTATACGAATCATTTCCTCTAAAGGCATTAAGACATTCCATATACTCTGGATTTTGAACATAAGCTTTTATAAACGTTAATAAGAAATTTAAATCTACCGGTATAAGATGATTCAATATAGCAGCATTGTTACTAATCAAATTAAAAATCTTCTGAATAAAAAGAACATCTTGGATTTTTTCTTTAATAAACTCAAGATCATTTAGCAGCTTTGAAATTTCTTCTCCAGAAAGTTTAATTGAAAGTTGTTCTTCAAGTTTTCCCCCTTTATCTTTAAAAATTTTGATAATTTTTCTAATTGAGTGAAATAATAATAGTTCTAAAAATTCAATTTTTTCTAATCTTGAAATAATATGCCGATATAATGATTTCATTCTAAAATCTTCTGGTTGACCGCTAGTTTCAAGATATACAATAGGAAGAGGAATCTTCTTGCGTAATTCATCAACTGAATAGCATATCAGAGTGGACTTCCCAATTCCTTGCTTTCCCATTACTCTTATTAATTTTGGTTCAAAAGATTTGATACTACTACATATTTGATCTGATAATTCACTAATATTATCATCTCTTCCAAGACAAAAGAGAGGAGGATTATTATAAAAATTTGCTGCAAATGGAGGTTTAGGAAAAGGATTAGGATTATCTTTATTAAGAATTTCTATTTTACACTTTTTTAACCAATCTTTTGGTTTTTTATATCCTTCCAATTGCATTTTAACCCAAATACTATTTTATTTTAAACCATACAAATGTTTGACCATCTTTAACGAGAGGTTCACCGTCAACTCGTTTACCAGGTTGCATATCAACTTTATACTCCATAAATAATTTGTACAGTTCATCATGTATTTTCTTTTTAGACCACGGTATAAAGTCTTGAATTTTATTTGTAATAGCAGATATAGACACAAAGTCCCCAAACCTTTTTTCAAGCCCGTTATAAGCATTTTTAAGAGTTCTATTAAATTGTTTTTTCGAAATTTCTTGGACTCTTACTTTAGATTTTGATTGAAAAACGACATTTTCTAAT
>CAZRBD010000084.1:0-3041 GCA_964598265.1 uncultured archaeon | reverse complement strand
TTTAGAAATATCATCTGAAACTAATGAATATTTTGACGTACTAGTTCTTAAAACCGGTTTACTTTTTTTTCCTCGTTTTATTTCCCATTTTTTGAAATTTGTAGTAATTTTTTCTTTCCAAATCGAATGTTTACCAGTTTCGTTTTCAAATTGCAACATTAATTTTGTCTTTTTAATGGTCATCAGTTTAAGATCTTATCCTTTTTTCTATTGATTTCTAATTAAAAATGCTTTTTATTCATTATTAAACTTTTGAACCTTTTTATCGAAAATATACATGGAAAAAAAGAAATAAATTATATCTATTTCTTTCTTGATTTTCCTTGAGATCGAGGATTATTCGGGTTTTTCTGATTCGATCTATTATCTTTCGCTGCTTTAGAGGCAGGATTATTTTGATTTTTTGTATTTGATCTATTATCATTTGGACTTCTATTTTTACCCATTAATTTCACCTTGATTTTAATAAAATATTATACCTTTTCAGCTTAAATAATTTTTAGATTTCTACACCATAAAAATGTTCGATTTCTGCTTAAATTTTAAATAGAAGAGAATTGAATATATATTTATAAATTCAAATCTTATTATCTGCTTGGAATTATGGCAAATTTCCTTAGTGCACCCCCTTTAACAGCTACTGATGGAGAACGGGCATTTTATAATCGAATTAAGCACACATACCTCGGCGAAGATCATCTATTAGCGTATTTTGAGCCGGATATTGGAGGGGTTCATCCTGATTATTTACTACTTTCCCCCAACTTCGGTATAATAATTGTAGAAATAAAGGATTATTCAGAGAAATATCTGAAAACTATGGCCAAATCGGGAAAATGGGAGAGATTAAAGGATGATAATGTAATCTTTCTTGACAATCCATTTGATCAAATATATCAATACTGGAGAGTGATAAAAGACAGGGTTGATTACTGTCATTTTCCAAAAAACATAGAAATCCCAATAATTCGATTAGTAGTTTTTAGTCAAATTCCTCAGGATGGGCACATTGCTGAAGAAATTAGGAAGATTGTCCCTGCGAAAGTCCAACTATGTTTTAAAAACACATTAAGTAGGAATGAGAAATTTAAAGAATATTTTAACGATATTTTACCTTCAAATTTAGAGCTCTCTGTTAAAAATTTTAACTTAGTTCGAGCGAATCTTATCCCAACATGTAGATTGCCCACTCAGAAACAAATGGGTCTGCTAAAATACTTTACACATGAGGAAAAGGTTAAATTGCTCGATCAAGACCAAGAAAAATTTGCAAGAGAATTAGGGGGGGGACATCGGCTAATCTTTGGAGTTGCAGGCAGTGGAAAAACAGTTCTTTTACTTGCTCGGGGTAGAATCCTTGCTAAACGCCATCCAGATTGGAAGATATTAATCCTATGTTATAATAGATTACTTAAAAAATTACTTTTCAAAATGCTAAATCCTCAGGATTATGAAGCGGACATTAATATTAGTACATTTCATGGATGGGCACGAAATTACATTCTTAACATTGATAATGAATTCTCTACATTATACAAAAAGGCTGAAGAAAAAGCTAAGAAAGAAGAAAAAATGAGTGAATTTTTCCAAGATTTTGTGCCAAATTTATTATTAGGGGCAATTGAAGCTTTAGGAGATAAGAAGATTGAATATGACGCAATTTTAATAGATGAAGCTCAGGATTTTGAGAAAAATTGGTTTATACCTCTCATGCAAACATTAAATCCTGAAACCAATTCTTTACTAATTACTTGTGATGGACTTCAAGGAATATACGCTCGAAAACGATTCTATTGGTCGGATGTAGGAATACAAGCAAGGGGAAGAGTGAAAAAATTTAGAAATTCATATCGAACTCCACTTGAAATTGGTTATTTAGCCCAAGAAACGTTACCTGAGAGTCTTAAAGAATTAATAGATAAATTTGATGAGTTCCTTTCAACGGAAGAGTTTCTAGGTGAACATGGGACTGTAGAAATCATATTGTCAGATAATCGAGATAGTGAATACAAGAATATTGTTACTAAAGTAGACCGGCTTCTTAAAAATCCTCAAGAAATTTTAGTTCTATTTAAGCATAACCTAGCAAAAATTAACTATGATCACCCCTTTTGTAGATACCTTGAGGAAGCTAAGATTGAATGGAAAGATCTAAAAGATTATAATTATGAATCACCGGGATTATTAATAGGAACTCTCTACGGAACTAAAGGTTTAGAATCTGATACAATCATTATTCCTGAAGTCGACACTTACAAATCTGATAAGGATCGTCAATTACTTTATGTAGGTATAACTCGCTCTCGCAAAAAAATAATCTTGAGTGCTCACAAATCAACTGAATTTATAAAATCTTTAGAAAAATACAGAACTTAAGAATTAATTTGACAAACAGGACATAGGTGGGAACCTATTAAAATGAATTGATCAGTTGGTACAAAAAGGTTCGTTTCTAAAAGTTCTTGAGCTAATTCTTTATTTTCGGAGTAATCTTTTAATATGAACTCATTAGGAGCTAGGGTTACTAAATCATTCATTATAGATAGCTCGGCTATAGGGTGTCCAATTTTATCATTAACATATACTGCAAGTTGACCGTTTAAATAATGCCTAGTATGAAGCTCTATTTTGAATTCTCTTTTAATTTTTATCATCTTTCTCATAAATCATAATATTCTTTTTGTTTATAAATGAAAAAGGTGTAATCAAAAAATGATTTCTTGTGTTAAAGTTATATTTCAAATGATCATGTTCTAAGAATCCAGAACTTTATCTTTGGATCTTTCAGACCTCTAAACAAAAACATTAACACTCTCATATTACTTTAATAATTTTTTATATATATACGTAAAAATTCTGTTTATTTATAATCCAAATTTACCTGAAGATGAATATTTGATAGGATGAGTAAAAGGAACTTTCACCCCTTTCTTGTAATTTTTACAGTAAGTCTCGTGTTAATTTCTTTAAATTTTTTTATTATACAAGGGTATGCGTGGGAAATTGATAGTACAGGTACTGCTTATTATATTGTTGATGGA
>CAZRBD010000083.1:0-17676 GCA_964598265.1 uncultured archaeon | reverse complement strand
TGTTAGTAATTATACTTCCATTGATATGAGTGTAAACGCCGTAAGGTGTTAATTCGATTCCATATTCTGTATTATTATAAGCAATATTATCTGAAATATTATTAAAGGAGCTCCCTGTTAAATAGATTCCACTCTTTGAGTTATTTTTAAAAGTATTTCCTGTAACTTCAACATTATCACTTAGATATATATAAATTCCACGTCTCACGTTGTCTTCAGCAATGTTTGCTATCACGGTAGTATGATTAGAATGATCTACTTCTATTCCTCCTTCGCTTCTTCTTATCTCATTGCCTTCAATTTTATTGTGAGGTGAATCCTCTAAATCAATTCCATATCCTGTAGTAATATCATGTACTACATTGTCTATAATGTCATTATTAAGACAATTATCAAGATATATTCCCCATCCATTGTTAAAAACTTTGTTATTTGATATTGTGGTAGTATTACTATAATACCCGATTATCCCAGGGTTTTGATGTAAACTTACTGAGTTATCAGAAATAATGTTATTTTTAGATTCCCAAAAATAAATACCAAACCAATCGTTCATAGTAACATTATTTTTGATTATTTTTCCATTAGTAACATTATTTAATACAATTCCTGACTGCTCAGCACCATCTCCGTTGTAAACCGTACAATTTCGAATTATAAAATGCCTTTTAGAATTATGAATTGTAATGCAATCAGATACACTAAAACCATCTATTATTAAATCTTCGAGTAGATAAGGATCATCTGAAGTTCCAGAACCTCCACCAAACCATGATTCACCTGTTGCCCAAGCCCAATCACTACCCGGGGTAGTGTCGTCTATGAAAATAGGAGGAGTTAACGCAGAAATTTTTAGTTTGTTATTATCGACTTTATTGCCTTCGGTAGTTAAATTATTGAATTTAATACTAAATATGCTTAATAGCATTAGTGAAACTATTAAAGCTGTAATTTTATTTTTCTTTTTAATTTTTTTTTTATACATGGATGTCACAACGTTAAGTGTGTTATAAATCAAGATTATCTGATATAATTTAAGATTATCGATTAAAACGAACATTTACAAGATAATGAAAAAATTTGTAGTAAAGATACCTGATGTTTATATCCGTGTTAACACAAACCATATCATCAGTTTTTTTCGTAAAATATCTACTTTACACACAAAACCAACGATTTTAACCATAAATTAAAGTTATAAAACGAAACTTTTGGTTTCAAGGGGGAGAGCATCATTAACGAACGCTCTCGAAATTTTTACAATCTTTTAAATATTTAAATCTGTTTTGCTAGTTATTGATTTAAAATTAATACTAAAAAAAAAATCATCAATACCTTCACACTCAATTTTGTATGCATACACCTCTCCGCTCTAAAATTTTTATCGCCTCTGGGAGAGTTGTTAATTCATTTCTTTCTTAATGCAGTTTAAACTGCATTTTTTTTATTCTTTATAGTAGTATAAGGTTTTAGTCACAAATTTATTCAAATAAGTACCTTTCTTATTTATGCTTTTCATACATGCAATTTACTCCAAACAACTAAGTAGGTTGGGAGATATTATGAATTTGGGATAATATTTTTATATTTTTTCTTATTGTAATATATTCAGACTTCTTTCTAAACCATCATTCAGTAAATTTTTAATGTTTTATATCTTATTATACAATAATAATTTGTTTTAAATCTTTCTTTTAGTATTTTATGAATTTTAATGCTTTTACAGGTAAATATATTTTTGTTTTAGGTTCCAATTGGCGACTCTCTTTAGCAGAACTTGACAATTATCTTAGAAACTCGCAAAACAAGGGAAAAATCATTGATTACTCAGCAAACATTGCTATTGTAGAATTCGAGATTTTAGAGAAAGATAGATACTATGTTAACAAACTTATGGAGATACAATTCATTCTGGGAGGATCTCAAAAAATCGCGAAAATATATGATTTTATTGATATCAAAACAATCTACGAAGCGTTTCCCTCAAATATTGAGAAATATAAAAGTGTCAAGAAAACAAGGGATAAAATACTAAATGTTATCAAAAATATAATTATAGGTAAAGAAGGAATCTTTCCAAATGTGTATGAAAGTATGTTTTTTGCGGTTTCTATTTACCCTAATCTTTATGATGAAGAATATTACAGTAAAATTTTAGTTAAACATTTTTTGCCTTTTTTAAATAAAGAAATTAAAGAAATACTATTGGAAAGAGGCTCTGAAAAGTCATTATATTATCAATACCCTGAAAAAAACATAAAATCTGGAACTTTAAACCCCATCTTCCCTCATCATATAATTAAATATGATTTATTGAAAGAGAATCGAGCAGAGATTATTTTTGGGTTTTCTGAAGAAGGGGTATATATTGCTAGAACATTTACTACTGATGATCCCAATTTTAAGAGAAAAATTGATGAAGAAAAACCGTATAAAGAGTTTAAAAGTGCTATATCCCCTAAATTATCACTAATCTTATTAAATTTCTTGAATCTTTTTGGAAAAAGACATAATAAAAAAATACTCGATCCATTTGTAGGGAATGGGACAATTGCATTGTTTGGGACATTGCAAGATTTCCAGGTATATGCTTCAGATAATAATGAGCAGAAGATAGTGAATACTAGACAGAATTTAGTCTGGCTTTTGGAATTATTAGAAGAAGAGATCCCATCACATATAAATAAGAGGATTTTAAAACTCGATGCAAGAAAGCTCTCTAATTTTTTCGAACCAGAATTTTTTGATGGAATATGTACTGAACCGGAATTAGCTCCATTTTTCTTGGAAAAACCCTATTATAATCAGGTTAGAGACCTTATAGATGACAAATTAGAACCTCTCTACGACCAATTTTTTTCTGAAGCTTATAAAATTTTAAAACCAAACTGCCGAATTAGTCTCATTGCCCCCGTTATTACTACAATCGATGGAAATGATGTTCAAGTTAATATTGATAAACTAGCTAGCAAAAACCATTTTAAATTAATCCCACTATTAAATACTGCTAGAATAGTAAGAAAAGGTAATCTAAAACTACAGTTTAGGAAAAGAGTTTTAAAATCTATACTTGATGCAAAAAAGGGACAAATAGTAAAGAGGAAGATATATGTCCTGGAGAAGAATTGAGTAAATATGGATTATAAAGGAACCTTGGATCTGATTGAGACACAATTAGAGGGTGAATCTCACTTAGACGAACTTGCCAAAAAAAAACAAAACCCATTTAAAATCTTAATCTCAACAATATTATCAGCGAGAACTCGTGATGCAAACACAAAGATTGCATCTGAAGAATTATTTGCGAAATTTAATACCCCCAATGCAATTGCTAGTGCAAAATCCGAAGAAATTGAAACACTAATTAGAGCATCTGGGTTTTATAAGGTAAAGGCTGCCCGAATAAAAGAAGTTTCTCAGAAATTAATTGATAAATACAACAGTAAAGTTCCTGATAATTATGATGAGTTAATAGGCTTACCAGGGGTGGGGAGTAAAACTGCTAATTGCGTTCTTGTTTATGCCTTTAAAATACCAGCTATCCCAGTAGATACTCACGTACATAAAATATCTAATCGGTTAGGTTGGGTAAAAACTAAGAGCCCTGAAAAAACAGAACATGCTTTAAGAAATAAAATTCCAAGAGAATTATGGCTAAACCTAAATAGATCACTTGTTAGATTTGGGCAACAAGTCTGTAAACCCATCAATCCGAGCTGTAATATTTGTGTAATAAATGATATTTGTCCAAAAGATTTTTCTATGGAATTAGCTAAGAAGGAAAAAAAAAAGAAATCAAAATAATCTACCCTAATCTAATAGACCACACTAATTTTTCGTTTACGTGTATAAAATAAATATCCTAAAAGGAGCCCTCCTATAAGACCAAAAATATGCGCCCATAAATTAATTCCTGGAGCGATGGAAGCAAAGATAAAATAAGCTATGTAAAATAGCGAGTAGAACAAAAGAGGGGGGGAATCAGTTGCTACAATTATAAATGCTGCTCCAATTAAACCAAAAATAGCTCCGGAAGCCCCTAAACTAATAACATCTAATGGCAATAGTATTAGAGAAAATAAGTTTCCAATCAATCCTGACACAAAATAGATTAGTATATATTTAATATTAGAGATTTGAGGATTATTTTCAACAGTTGCTCCAAATAATAGTAAACCAAACATATTTGAAAAGAGATGGAGGATGTCACCATGAAAAAAAAGAGATGTAAAAAGTCTCCAAATTTCATAATTGGATATAATATTTCTATTGATCTGCACAAATATTAATACATTTTCTTGCGGTAAAGCGACACTAAATGTGATGAACATAAGAACATTAATAAATATGAGAGTTAAAGTGATTTTCGCGTCTTTTAAACTTTCAATATCTATAACCATCATATGATATTATCCTTATTGAAACCGTTAAATCTTATTATAACAAAGTATAATAGTCTATTTTTATATTATTTTTTTAGTATAAAAAGTTGATAAATTTGGACAGAAACGAAAGGATTAGCGAAGGCTTAAAGTCTAAGAAAAAACGTCTCTTAGATTCTTTAATTTTTCAGGAAATTTTAAAGGATAAACGATTAATTAAAGCTTTTATGGAAGTACCTTTAGAAAATTTTATTCCGGATAAATTCCTTAATTATGTAAAACTCTATGAGGATGTACCAAACCTCTTTTATTTTGACGATGAAAACCCTAAAAATTATAGAACTGTTTCAGCCCCCCATATGATAGCTATTATGTTACAAGGACTGCGATTAACTCAAAATGATGACCTTTTGATATTAGGAGCAAAAAGTGGATATATTGCTGCTCTTGCACACAAATTAGCTCCAAAAGGCGAAATTGTTATCTTAGAAGCTAAGGCTGAAATCGCAAAAATTACTGTCCAAAACCTCAAAAAGTTAGACCTAGATAACCACATTACTATGATTGTTAAGAATCCTCTTGATGGGTCCCCAGACTTAAGTCCTTGGCAGAAAATTCTTGTTACAGGGGCAATTGAACAA
Source organism: uncultured archaeon (assembly GCA_964598265.1). Lineage (GTDB taxonomy): Archaea > Asgardarchaeota > Lokiarchaeia > Sigyniarchaeales > SOKP01 > Loki-b32. Next base: position 12,653 of record CAZRBD010000083.1, on the reverse strand, counting down.
ACAAAGATACATCCATTATTAAATCAACTTGATGAAAATGGAGGTATGTTATTTGCACCTATTGGTCCAGAAACTGTTCAAGTATATACTCAAATATTAAGGCAAAAGAATAAATTCTTCGGAAAAAAAAATCTGACAGTAAGATTTAGCCCGCTAATTACCCTTATTGAGCTTGACGAGTTAGAATTAATCACTGATTTTGAGAAATTTGACAATATTGAAGATTCACGTAAATCTGAAATGATTTCAGCTCAATATTCAACTAGAATTAATATAAAATACACAACAAACATTCTTGATAATATAGTTCCCGAACAAAAAACCAAAACTAAGTCATTAAATGTGCAACAACAGAAATTAGTATTAAACTATTTCATAATAATTGAGACATTGATTACAAATTTAAAAAAGGAAGAAAATATTGATAAGTCCTTTATTTTCATTGATGAAATAGAAGAAAAACTCAACGATCTTAAGAAATTCAAAAAAAAATTTGAACTTAAAATAAAAAAAATGCAAAATGTTCTAAATCAGATAAGATCGCTCATTTTAATAAGAAATAAATATGAAAAAACTGATGATCCAGATTCTAATGCTTTAGATAAAAGAGTAGAGATACTTAATAAGCAAATTAAACAAATTAACATATTCCTAAAAATTATTAAAGGAAATATTTTAAGAGTCAAATCCTGGTTTTAAGTGTTGCCAATTTAATTCTATTATGTCAAGCTACATATATTAGGCGATTCCACTAATATTCAAAAATCCAACATAACAAACTAAGATTGCTATTATTATTAACAAGTAATTATATGGTTGCGAAATTAGCCTATTTGGTGTTTTTTGCTTATAGCTATTATATTTTTTGCCATACTCCGGCAACAAAATATATTTTTCCTCAAAGAATCCTAAAAATTCAATGAATACTATTAGAATAGGGCAGAAAATCAAAGCAACTATTGAATCCATAACAAAAGTAATCCCTAAAAATATGAACCACCATGACAAATAAACCGGGTGCCTTGTAATTTCAAAGACCCCTTTTCTTAACAACTGATTTTGATGAGGACTTTTAATTCTTAGATTAAAAGCTTTAATAGCTAAAGAACGTATTTTTATTCCAATAGCGATGAATATAATTCCGAGTAATATAAACCAAAGCCAATATTCTTCAAAATAGCTTACATTTATGTTTATGAAAGGCTGGAATAAACTTGAATTTACAATAGGGATGAAACCAGCACTTATAATTATAATAATTGAAAATATTTTTGAAGATTTATTCTTAATATTCTCACTTTTAAAATAAAATGCCCAATAACAAATGAAATTTAAGAAAAAGACGATTATTAATATAATTAGGATAAATATCATCAAAAATTTCTGCAATAGACGTTATTTCTTTAAAAACTTTAAAGATTTAATGATTTAAGTGATATTTCTTAAATTAATTTTACTAAAAATTTAGTTTTCAAGAATAAGTTTTAACTTCCCTTTATTATCATTTTGAAATATAAATGCATTATTTATAATATTTGGATCAGATCTCTCAGTATCAAAAACCTCTACAACTTTTAAGCAATGTTCTTTTAAATCTCTGATTTCACATTTACTACTGATGATCCCAATTTTAAGAGAAAAATTGATGAAGAAAAACCGTATAAAGAGTTTAAAAGTGCTATATCCCCTAAATTATCACTAATCTTATTAAATTTCTTGAATCTTTTTGGAAAAAGACATAATAAAAAAATACTCGATCCATTTGTAGGGAATGGGACAATTGCATTGTTTGGGACATTGCAAGATTTCCAGGTATATGCTTCAGATAATAATGAGCAGAAGATAGTGAATACTAGACAGAATTTAGTCTGGCTTTTGGAATTATTAGAAGAAGAGATCCCATCACATATAAATAAGAGGATTTTAAAACTCGATGCAAGAAAGCTCTCTAATTTTTTCGAACCAGAATTTTTTGATGGAATATGTACTGAACCGGAATTAGCTCCATTTTTCTTGGAAAAACCCTATTATAATCAGGTTAGGGACCTTATAGATGGCAAATTAGAACCTTTATACGACCAGTTTTTTGCTGAAGCTTATAAAATCCTAAAACCAAAATGCCGAATTAGTTTCATTGCCCCAGTTATTAATACAATTGATGGGAATGATGTTCAAGTTAACATTGAAAAACTAGCTAGTAAAAATCATTTTAAATTAATACCATTATTAAATACTTCTAGGATAGTAAGAAAATCTAATAATAAGCTTCAATTTCGCAGGCAATCCTTAAAAACTATAATGGATGTTAAAAAAAGCCAAATAGTAAAGAGAAAAATATATATCTTGGAAAAAAATTGAACAAAAATGGATTATAAAGGAACCTTGGTTCGGATTGAAACGCAATTAGAGGATGAAGCTCACTTAGACGAACTTGCAAAAAAAAAACAAAACCCATTTAAAATCTTAATCTCAACAATTTTGTCAGCGAGAACTCGTGATGCAAACACAAGGATCGCATCTGAAGAATTATTTGCTAAATTTAATGCCCCAAAGGCAATTGCTAGTGCAAAAACCGAAGAGATTGAAACATTGATTAAGGCATCTGGGTTTTGTTCGTTCTGAAAAAATTTGAAGTTATTCAGCGCCTAAAAGCATAAATGCATGAATAGTTTATTAACTAAATTTTTTTAATTCTTTTTATTTAATTTTAGCATTAATTATAGTTTTTATTACCTATGTTTCCGGAAGTAAAAAACATGAATCATAAATCTTTTAATGATCTAGCTGAAACTACTGGCACATATGAACAAAACATGACCGTTTTTGAAAATGTGAGAGATTAGTTTAAAGAATGGCTTATTAATTATTTGAAAACTTTATAATTATCAAATTGTATTATCCTAAAACATTAATGTGTCTGATTAACACACTATTTGCCTGCTTTTTTTTGTTTTAAGATCTTTCTCCCTATAAGGATCTTATTTCTAATACAAATTTTAGCTTCTAGCTTTCTGATTCCAATTTTGCTAGTTCTCTATCTAACTTTTCTCTTTTCGCTTCAATATTTTCTTTTTTTATCTGAAGATTCTCGATTTCTAGATCTAATTTTTCTTGTTTTATTTTTAATAGCTCTCGTTCTGATTCCAATCTAGTGCGTTCTTGATTTAAGTTCTCATTTTCAACTTCAAATTTGTCCTGTGCGTCTTTTAAAGTTTCTCGTTCTTTTTCTATTTGACTTTTCTCAGTTTCCAATTTTTCTCGCTCTACCTTCATTTTTTCATGTTCGATTCCCAAATTCTCTCGTTCTTTTTCCATTTGACCTTTCTCAGTTTCCAATTTTTCTCGCTCTACCTTCATATCTTTGCTTTGAATTTCTAGATTTTTGAGATTTACTTGAAATAATTCTTTTTCGGCTTCAAAATTCTCAATCGCAGCCTTTAATTCTTTTTTTCTAACTTCAGGACTCTTCCACGTTTTCAATTCATCTGTTATAGCTCCTAATTTTATTTCACACTTGTTCAACATACCATCAAAAGCTGACATTGAAATAAAATCTTTTTCCTCTGCCGCATCATATTTTTCTCTCATATCTTCATATAATGCAGTTTTGTTGACGAGTTCTGGATGATTAAGATAGCCTAGAAATGTAATAAGAGATTTATTTGTTTTTTCGGATAAACTTCTCCCAGATGTACTGTTTAAAAAATCATCTACTTGCTTTATGAATTCTTCTATTGCTTTAACATAAATTACTTGTTCTCCTCTTGCTGAGTGTGACTGTGCAATGGATGTCTTCTTTACAGCACCTTCTTTACTAAATTTTATACTGAGTTGATCTAATTTGCGAATAATACCCTCCATCTTAATGAAATTAGTTTTCTTTGCCGTATAATAAAGTTCAATTATTTCTTCAGCTAATTTTGGAGTCTCTTGTAGTTTAGGATGATCTAGATACCATACGAGAGATTCTAACCTTTTCTCCGTTTGTCTTTGTAAACCTAACCATTCTTTACCGCTTTTCTCTTGCAGTTCCTTTTTAATTAAAAATATTTTTTCCATGATTTCTTTAATAGTGTCAGAATTTTTATATATACGTTTTACGTCAAACATTTTTTAGCTTTAGCATTAATTTTATTTTTTAATACTTATGAAAATGTAATTTAATAACTCTCACTATTGACACATTCATTACGTTAAGGAATATTAGGACCAAATTTTCAATTGTGGGAAACAGTTTGGAAGGGATATTGAAATGTGGAATTTATTATCTTACCAACAAATGATTAAAATGATCCTTTACGAGCTATTTATTTTAAAGTTTCCGCTCACTGGAGTGGTAAAACAATGGGGAATTCCTCAACAAAAGTTAAGTCAATTTAAAAAATCTTTTGTTTCACAAGTTTTTCAACAGAATTCGGAGATAATTGAGCAGAAATTAAAAGCACTTCCAAGAGGTGTAATATTAGGAAATGAGACATATTTGGGTTCTCGAGGCAATTCTGATGTAGAAATAGTAAATTCTATTCATTTCTTTTATTTTTTTCACATATCCATTATCAAAGTTAAAATTAGCATGAAACATTATATGGTCTATTGACTTAAACTTAATGTCTTATTCGATTTATAATTTTAAAATCATATTTTTAAGCATCTTAATTAAGACAGTGTTTTTACGCAAAAATCTGCAAACCTTTTATTTTTCTAAATTTTTATTACTATATTTAAATTTAAGAAAAAAATTTTAAAAAACTATGATAACTTTTTTATATTGTTTAGACGTTCTACACTTCAACATTAATTTTCATAAGAATTCTTTAAATGTTTTTTGATCTTATGTTTAAATTTTTTTTGACATCCCACATTAAACAATTATTTTTTCATTATAAACTTGAGAATATTTTTTCAAAAAAATTTGCCAAAGCTTAAAAACTCTACTTGATGCAAAAAAAGGACAAATAAATCGGGTGCCTTGTAATTTCAAATATTTCGTTTAGATCTTGACCAAGCACAAGAAAAGCGTATCACACGAATTCAAGATGATATAGATAAGCTTAGTATGTACCTATAAAAATAGTTCTAAAGTTTTTTTTACTTTTATATGTCGGGATGAAAACCAAAAAAAATAGGAAAAAAATAAAATATATATTTAAAAATTATAAGTATTTGCTTTTAAATTCCTGTAATTTATTTAGCACGTTATCCCTAGTTGATCCTACGATAATTTTATCACCTAACGCTTTCATTTCCTTAGCTAATGCTAAAATTTGATGTAGAATGGGTCCTGGAGGTAAAACATCACGTTGTTCCTCTAATAAATCACTTAATTTTGCCCCAGTGGGAGCTCTATCAATTGCTTTATATAAATCCGTGAATATATCAAGCAATTTACCTGCTTGAGAATCTTCTACATGAGCTTTTTGAGGCCCTGTATCTGGTCTTTCGGCTCTACCAGAACCACCTCTACCACCTACAATAATTTTTGGCTCAGATCTAGGATATTCACCTGATCCAGTGCAATTATAATTAATACTTACAGAAGATCCACCTCTAATTTCAGCGACATTTATTTGTAATTCATTATTCTCTCCAACACTCACGATTTCATGAGTTGCTCCAGCTGGTGGGGTGAATTCCGTCAAACTAAAGCCACTCGGGATTATATCTCTGATTAGAACATTCTCTAATTCCACATCTCCCTTATTTAAAACTCTTACAGAGATGCTAAAATCTCCATCTGAAAGACCGGGTTTAATACTTTTAAGGGTTTTAAGTTTCCTCTTTACATATTTAACTTTTATTTCAGGTTGTTTATCAGGAGATTTGACAAGTAATTTTCCTTCCAAAGGGGAATTGATTTCAATTTTAACTGGAGTCATATAATTTGTTTCTGTAGGTGGCCGTGGATTCCGTGCTTTAAGAGGATATGAAACTATCATTTTTTTATCAGGTAAAAACTCATCCTTTAAATTAGCCATGTCACAGATAATTTGGTGATTAATATCAGGGTTTTGATCCATAGGGACTAATGAAATGTTTCGCACAAATTCTTCTCTTGAACTAATATCAATACCTCCTACTGTTATCTTTATATCATTTACCAATGGTGGAACAAAGTCGGAGGGGAGATCATCTGTTACAAATATTCTGCTAATTGATGAAGATCCATTATTTACTATTGTATTCACGATTGTCATATCAGTATTGGCGTAGGCATCAACTTCAGGAGGAGTTATACCTTTATCTATTGTTGCACTTAAGACTGTGTATATAGTTTCCTCTTTAGTGATTTCCCCAATCACTCTCGGGATTACCACATATAATGGAGTAAACACAATTTCAGAGCTTAATTCTGGAACATCCTTCTCTTCAACCTGAAAGTCGAAATCCCAAAATTCCTCAGGATTTATCACTTTATTAGGAGTTTGAGAAACACATGTTTCGATCCCTGTCGTTATTGTTTGGGCAACTCTAACATTTTCAAGCCTAACTTGAAATTCTGACTCGTTTATGAATTCAACATTACATTCCCACTTTCCTGGTATTGAACTCTCATCTCTATCAATCCCACTCATCGAATCCGTGAGACCTCGAACTTCTGGATTCATTATAGTTAATTTATGATTATTTACTAAATATTTAACATTTAATACACCCAGAGTTTGTTCTTTTCTATCTTTCATATTTACGGTGAAAGGGATATCGAGTTCAATTTTTTTCTTTGAATCTAAAGAAGGAATTTCCCAATATAAAATTCGTTTGCCATCTTCCACTTTTAGACTTAGATCTCCCAGATCTGGTATTGGTAATTCAATTTCTTGAATGAAATCTGGCATATCTCTCACTAGTTTTATTTCCAGAATTGGAACATCCACCATATTATCAAGAATGAGCCTTAACATTCCTTTATTATCATTTAGAAACAAGAATGTATTGTTTATTTTACCTGGATCAGATCTGTCAGCGTCAAAAATCTCTTCAACTTTTAAACACGGTTCTTTTAAATCTCTAATATCATATTCTTTTTTAAATTCTTGAGAAGGATTTAAAGTACCAACATTCAATTCTCTAGTTTCTACAGAAGTGTTCTCAATTTCTTTAACATCGCAAATTAAATTCCATAACCTACTTCTTTGAGTAGGATTTTTTACAACGAGTATTCCCTTTCCCGTGATTTCTTTCAGAGTTGATGAACCATCCAAAATGGTGTGTTCGTAATCAATTATGTCAACAATTATTAGTTGATTATTATTTTGAGACATCGATAATCACATTTTTCTACAAAATTTGTTATCAAAATTTTTGATATTTTTATAGTAATAGAATTGTAATTTAAAAGTTTGGAGATAAAAAGATATTTAATATAAAACTTTTAAATTTCAAAATCAACCTTAATTAGGAAGTATTTTAACTAAATAAATTAGAAAGCTGTGGTTAATTACAAATTTTAGAAAATTGTTAAAAGGTTTAATGCTTTAATGAGCTCAACAATAAATGGTCCAAATTGCTTGGAAGTTTGTCATGGGGACTGTTGTTCAATTAAAATTAATATTTCTAAGATTTTAGCAAATGAATATATTAATTTGGGTTATATTAATAAGGATAATTTTATTCGAAGTCATAAATTCAGTTTCAAACTAAAATTTGATGAGAATGGAAATTCTCTGAAAATAAGCATTGAGCAATAGATATTTTTAAAGATCAATTTTGTCATTAGTTTAACATCTATATTTAGTAAAGAATTTTAAACATTTATATGAGTAAAATTTAAAGAACAATTATTTTTTTTAAAAAAAATTCATTGAAACCATCAATCTAACAAGAACTACAAATAGAGATAATTATCGTTATTCTTAAACATAAATTTAAATTAATCAACTCAGATGATTTATTAACTAAAAAATTTTAATAATAGCTAATATCTGTATCTATAAGTTAATTTTTATATGGTTGTGATATAAATTATGGAAGTTTTATTAAAAAGAGCCGAGAGACCTTTTAAAGAAAAAATCGGAGAAGAAAAGACCAGAGAAGCATTTGATAAGATAATTGAAGCGCTTAATCTCATGCCTAATCAATTTAGTGGAACATTAGCTTCTGAAATCCCCCGTTTTATATTATCATACTCGCAAAATCTGGATGATCTCTCAATTGAAAAAATTGAGGGGATTTTATTGCATGTTTTAATATTAACACGTTCTCTTACTAGCCTTTCAGATATGAATCCGAGACAAGTAAATCAGAAATTAATTAACAGAAGTAAATCTGAAATGCGAAATGTGATGGATTTATTAAAAAAATTTGTAGAGAAAGCGAAAGTAGGTGAATTAATAAATAAGGAAGCTGGTACTGTTGATGATATTCTTGATTACATTCTAGGGGAGGAGAAAGAACGACTTAAATTTACGGATGTAGGGGGATTTCTTAAACGAGCGGAGAAAAAATATACAATGTACTTAAGAGATAATAAAGGTCAGAAGCTAATAAATGATATATTAAGTTCTTTAGCAGGAATCCCAGAAGTACATCGTGGGTATTTAGCATCGGATATTTCGAGGTTTCTAGCCAAATATTCCGAAACGTTGAGTGAAAAGAAAGAATCAGAAATAGAACGAACTCTTACAAAAACGTTAAATTATTCAAAGGGTATTACTAAGCTCAAGGATCTAAATAAAGAAGAAATGAATCAATTCATAATTAATCGTTCTAAACACAAAGTTCGGAACTTATTTGAATTATATAAAGTGTTTTTGGAAAGGGAAGAGGTGTTTATTCTGAAAGAAGAAAAACCTAGTTTTGATGAAATCCTAGACTATACTCTTGGAAGATCTTCTGGTCCAAAAGCGCTTAAAAGTAATGATGAAAACAATTCAGCTGAATAACTAAGTTTTTGAATTTTTCAACTTAATACATCGTTGTTACAAATAGGATTTGTTTACCGTATGATCTTAATGTTAATCTGTTATTACAAGGCGAAATATCTGTACTAACTCTCTGTTCCGAGCTAACTTTTAATTTAAATTTTAACCTTCCTGGTTTTAATTTAATGATGTTGTTTATTGGGGCTATCATAGTCAATATTGGTGCATGATTATATTCCAAAGAAGTAGTAAAAACTGATGTTAAAGTTGATAAATTCACTGGAAAAGATTCGGTTCTTCCCGTCAAGGTTGAAGAAGGGGAAAAAGGATTGTCAGAAATATATCCTGATGTTGTTGTTGCTGAAAAAAATATGCAGCCGGGAGTAATCCTTGGTTTGATATTGAGTATAATGGAATCTATAATTGTACCCATTTACTTTATCTATAAACCTTTTTTCGATAATTTCGAAGCATTTACCCAGGTTCTTGGGACGGAGATTGGTGAAATGATAGTAAGTTATTTTTTCCTATTTATGTATTTTTTAATGCAAAAAAATTATAGCAAATGTAAAAGGCGGTCGCGCATTAGTGAAGGCCAAAAAAAAAGCTAAGAACAAGCTAAAAATCAAGCTTAAATATATGGAGAATAACTAGTACATATTATTCTCTTCCATTTAAATTTCATCAAAGGAAGCCGGGAGCAAAATGTGGTTAATGACAAAGAATTTTTAATTGATAATTATTCATAACGATAATAGTTTACAATTAATTTAAAATAAATTATCTTGGTTAATGACAAATTTTGGAAAGTTGTTAAAAATTATAACCTCTTAATGAATTCAGCAATCGAGGGGCCAAATTGTTTAGATCTTTGCCATGCAGATTGTTGTTCAATTAAGATCAATGTTCCCAAAATTTTAGCAAAGGAATATATTGAAAAAGGATATGCCAATAAAGATGACTTCATAAGAAGTGATGTTTTTAGCTTTCAATTAAGATTCGATGATGATAAAGGAAAATGTTTTTTGTATGATAAAAAAGTTAATGGATGCTTAGTCCATACTTCAGGAATTAAACCACCTCAATGTTGGATCTATCCTACTAACTTCTCTAATCCAGATCTTAAAGAAATTTCTTGTAAAAGGATTAGTGGTTGGAAAATAATTGATCCAGAAAAGACACAAAAGGCAGAAAAATATTTAGAATATTATGTTTTTCTTTGTAAATTAGAAGCAAAAAAAGAATTAAAGTACATGCGTACGCGTTTTAGCAGCTCCAATTCTAAAAAAATTTTAAATGAGTTATTGATGAAATCTGCCCCAAGCAGAATTGCTGGTTTTAAGGATAACTGGGATTATATTTCGCTACTACCTGCTGAGGGTATTTCTTTACAATTAAAAAAATTTTGTGGGGAGTTCAACCAAAATTGTGGTAAAGAATTCCTTGAGTGTTCCTCAATATGTGAAAAAATGTCTTTATTCTTGTCTGGATTTTTACAACAAAATTTATATCTGTTTGTTAAGACGAATGGGCTTGATACTGAAGGGAAATATCCATTTATAAAATTATTTGAATTTTGGGAAAATAAAATATCAGGATTGAAAAAAAAATAGTTTACATTTTTGTCGTCGTAAATATTTCTGTATTTTACAATTTAGAATATATATCCTCTACGTAATACTTCTATTTAATTAATACAGAGATAGTTATTGAAATAACATTTAAATAATAATTTTCCCCACTATCATATAAATAGTTGAATATTATGACTTTAGGCGATCAAAATTTAATGGATCTTGCGAAAAATGTTTATGCGGAAAAATATGAATTTATTAGTGGTCCAATTCAGTTTAAAGGTAAATCGGGTAAGTCGTGGAAATTTGATGCGGTGGTAAAGAACCAGTCGAATACTTTCGGTATATTCATAAGAGATTGGAAGAGAGAAATATCCATTACACAATTAAGACAATTGCATAAAGCTTGTGTTGATACCAATATCGAAGGTGGCATTATGATCTGCAATGTGACCACGGACTTTTCTCGTGAATATAGCTCTCAATTTGGAATTCAACTCCTCTCTCGTGGGCATCTAATTTCTACTTTAAGAAGAAGAAAATTCCGGAACGACTTTTAGATTCAGGTCTCTCTAGAAGTCAAAAGTTTATAAATTCTACACAATATAAATTATATTACTTAGAACGAAATTCAAGCGATGTAATTTTGATTTTTATTTATCAATTCAACAAAGAATTAGAAGAATTTGAAAAATTCACCCAGGAGGAAAACGTTCCTCTATTTGAAATTTTAGATTCTGATAAAATTTTACTTTTTGTTGACATGAATAACAATAGGGTTTGGATATGGGAAGGAAAAAATAGTTCAACTAAAATGAAATTTATCTCTGCTCAATTAGCATCTCAAATCAGAGATAAACATGACAATACTTTTACAATCTCAACTGTTGATGAACAAAATGAAACCACAGCTTTTAAACTAATGGTAGGACTTGTTTAATTTAAACTGACTTTAGTTTTAATCTAAAAGATTTTAAAGATTATTAAACTGATTCACTGAAAGTATTTTTTAGCCATTAATTATTCATATTCAAGAGAAATGATTTTTTCTTAAAATTTAATCTCGAATAAATTCTAATAAAATAAAAAGATAAAACTAATCCTGAATGTAGCGTTGAACTCTAAAGAATATAAAAACGAAGAGGATTTCATCTTTGAATTCTATGAGGAAGATTCTCCCACACCATTGGAAGAAAATCTGCCAGAGATTTTAGAAGATTATAAAAAAATTAATTTTGATAAAGAACTAAACGAGCAACAACTGGCAATTATTGACAATCTTAAAGGTCCTATGCTGGTAATAGCAGGAGCGGGGAGCGGGAAGACCAGGGTAATAATTTATTCCGTTGCAAAACTCTTATTATCCGGAATAAAACCTAGCGAAATTATGCTGGTTACTTTTACAAATAAAGCCGCAAATGAAATGACCAAACGTGTAGAAACACTCCTTGGAAAACGACCAAAAGGGATTTGGGCAGGGACTTTTCATTCGATAGCAAATCGATTTATTCGTAAATATGCAAAAATGTTAGGATTAAAACCTAATTACACAATAATGGATGAAACCGATGCAAAAACACTAATGAAACTATCAATAGAACGAGCTAATGTGAAAGAGATTGAAGAACGGTTTCCTACTTCGGGAATGACGAAAAATATGTTATCTTATTCAATAAATTGTAATAAATCAATTCGAGATGTAATCCTCTGGAAGTATAATCAATTTGATAATGTTAAAGTCATAGATAAAGTAGTTGAAGTCTTAAAAATTTATGAAAAAAAAAAGGCGGAAGACAACCTAGTTGATTTTGATGACCTGTTAGTCTATTGGAATAAATTATTAGATGATAGAACGATAGCGCAGTTAATCGCAAACAGAATTAGATTTGTGTTAGTTGACGAATACCAAGATACTAACTATATTCAAGATGAAATTATTTACAAAATCGTTATCCAAAATCCAGAACAAAATATTATGGCTGTGGGTGATGATGCACAAAGTATCTATGCCTTCAGAGGTGCTAATTTTCAAAATATCTTAAAATTTGAGAAGAAATATAAAAAATGTAAACAATATTCTATAACTTATAATTATCGCAGTGTTCCTGAAATATTAGAATTGGCAAATAATTCAATAGAACATAATAAAAAGCAATTTAAAAAAAAAATGAAAGCTACTCGCCCTAATGGGCTGAAACCATTTCAACTAAATTTAGGTGAT
>CAZRBD010000082.1:0-18074 GCA_964598265.1 uncultured archaeon | reverse complement strand
AATCGGAATTGCACTAATTATTAGCATAATCAATTCATTAACTTCTAACTGTGGAATACATTATTAGCTACATTTTTATTTTTTTTTTGATTAAATATATTTTTACATATTTGTGCTAAAATTGTTCTTTTTTATAAACTTTTTAGCTTTCTTATAAAATAAAATAAGTTTTTGTATATAAACCTTGTTTTTTAATTTTTTTATGTTATATTGTATGTAAAAATCCTTTTTTTTAAATAGAGTAGATAATTGTCAATTGATTATTAGTATAATAACTTTTATACTGAAGATGAAAAAATAAAAGATCAATAATAATGTTGTCTTAACTTCTATACTTCAAAAAAATAAGATTAAAAAAAAGATTTAATATATTAAATCACACATTACTTCATTGAAAATAATCATTCTTCATAAATATTCCAGCTATATCTTCTTTTCCAAACATTTTCATCATCTCTACATGATTTACATTGAGCATCTATTTTATTAACGTCGCTTAGAATTTGTTTTCCACAGATATAACTATGATCATTTTATTACCTCTATTTAGAAATTTGTTGTTGATAAATATGTGATTTTACAACTTCGCTACTTATAGGCTTTCTCTAATTGAAGTCATATTTATGTAAAAAAGTTAATGTTTACACAAACAAAACTTATTTACATATTTAAACCTTTTTCTTTACAAAAATACTTATATTTGTATAATATTTTTAATTAATAAACACGAGAAATTGAAAATATTATCTGAACATTTCAGACACACTTCAATAAGAAATTGAAGAAAAGGATGAAAAATGCTACACTTTAAAAATTAAATAATTTTCTATTATAGCATGCTTTCTTTCTTGTGCAATGTAATGAGTTTATATATTAAATTGCCTTTCGTGTTATTTTAAATACGACAGGGCGCTTATAATCAGGACAGCACGCTTTATGTGTGTTGCCATCATCTTCAAAAAAGGGATAAGACCCACCTGATTCTAATACACGAATATAAGGAAAAATGGAGTTAAATGCGGCAGCGCAAATTTTCCCACGATCTTCAGGATAGTGGAATGTTTCCCCAACTACATGACCTAAAGGACAATTCCCCTCTTCAAGAATTTCGGTAATTTCGATAGAAACTTTATAAGTTGACATTATTAAGACCAAAAATATTTCATCGTAAATAAGGGTATAGAAATATTAGAAAATTTGAATGTTGGTTAATTTAATGGATGAATTTGAAATATTAGACAAATTAATCCTTCCTAAGATGAATAAAAGACAATTGATATAGATTATATTGATTTAAAATGTACAACTGTATTATAATTACAAAATAAATAACCTTAGACTTTTTAATCTTCTTTTAAATAAATTAAGCATTGATTTGAAGAACTTAGAGAAATTTTGAAATTTGTAAGAGAAGTAGGGTTAGAGATGTTTCCTAAAAAACTTTAAAAATAAAAATATAATATCTTGAAAATATTTCATCACTCATGATTGAATGGTTTAATTTTTTTCTATTATTCATCAGCACTATTCTTTTTAGCTATTTTTATACATTAAGTCTCCAACCAATGAAGAGATCTGAAAAAAGAGGGGAACATGCTTGGAAGGAGTGCATGAAGTTGCGTTCCTTATCGATTGGATTTGAAATTATAAAAACAATCAACATCATTGTTTGGACCTGGTTTCCTATTCCAATTTTAAACTGGAAAATACATACCAATAATTTGATTGGAGTTTTTATAGGTATGATTATAAGCCTCCCAAGTGCTTTTATTCTTCTCAAGGGTGTGAAAGATGCCGGTTCTGAGACTATTCAACCATCTAAGGAGACTCTTATGTATGCTGGTATTTACAAGTATATTCGTCATCCTCAATCTGGCGGTGAATTTCCATTATTTGTAGCATTAGCTTTTGCCATTAATTCTTGGTTTCTTGTTATAGTTATGGCTGCTCACATGATAATCTATATGCCAATAATGATCTACTATGAAGAAAAAGATTTAATTAGACGGTTTGGAGATAACTATCGAGATTACCAAAAAAGAACAGGCGCGATATTCCCTAAAATCAGAAAAAATTGAGGTATAAATTTTGTTTTTCAAAACAAGCACGTGAAAGTTCTTTAAAAAATAATAAAATGTAAAAAAATATAATTTATACTTTTTCTAACTCCATCTCTGAGATAGCCCGTCCAGATCGAAAAGGAACATCGTCAACTGACATTCCCGCTTCATGTTTGAATATCTCTTTAAAGGATTCATTTAAAGATTGGAAATATAACGATAAGGGTAAATTCTGAGGACAATTGTTGTCGCAATTACCACACTCAACGCATCTGTCTGCATCATGAGCAATTCTTGTAAGGTTGTAGGTTGCTTTATCAATCGTTTTAGCTTTTCGCTTTTTCATGAGAATGCAATCCACGCAATAGCAAACTGGACAACCCCTAATGCATGTATTACACATTGTACATTTAAGTAATTCAGCGATTTTCTCTTCTTGTGGTTTATTTGCCCATTCTTCTAAATCTTTAGCTCTCTTTTCTTTAGCTTTTTCAATTATCTCGTTGTACTTATCTGTATGAGTTTTCTTCATATCTTCTGGAAGAGGTTTTTTGTTAATACCTGATTTTTCAACAATATCATTCCCTTTCTCAGAATATACTTTCAAGATAATTTCATCAGAATCGATCGAGATACCAAGATCACTAACAGATAAATCAGCAATAACAGGAATCTTGCGATAACATCTTAAACAGTTCTCAGCTATAGTGAGATCTAGTTCTTGTATGTTTCCATCCTCCATTTTAATGATTAATCCTTTATCGCCTACTTTCTCTTTTATAATTTTAGTAGGATCGACATCTTTATTTTTTCTCATTTCTCTTCCAGCTTTAGGAAGCATACCCCGATCCTCAATTCCAATAATAAAAAGATTATCTAAGTTAACTTGCTTAAGTTTTGCGAGTTCTATCAAAGCCCTCGTATCACAAGGTCGAGCAATAAGTCCTACTTTTGAATTTTTAGCACCCTCAACTGATTTATGAAGATATTTAGAAGCAGAATCAGTTCTAGCATATCCAAAAGCAATTAATGGTGATAAAGGGAAAGTTCCAACATCCTCTTCTTTTTCTACGAGCATAGGTTGAACAGTAAATCTATCTATATTACCAGACTTTTTATCAACTCGTAATTTTGCTCCAATGAATTTATCAACCACTTTTTCTTTAAGCAATGAAACAAGTAGTTTAGAAAAGTCTTCAATCTTTATCAAATATTCTGCTATAGTATCCATGTATTCCCAACTCAACTTTATAAACTAATTTGATATTTCTTTTTTAATTTTTTAAATACTTTTTCTATATAGTTTTTGAAAATTGTTTTTTATGATAATAAATTATATTAAATTTTTTATGTGTTATATGGTGCTTCCATATCTTCAACTAAATTCTCATTTTTACAACTCAGTTTCATTAGCCAACACATTAATGGTTAAGCTTTCGCTTTTCTTTTTATAGGTGTGGTACCTCCTTCTCCTTTTTTAGATCGTAGAGGGCTTGGTCCAAGTTTTCTTATAATTTTATCGAATTCTATTGCTTCCTGTTGGTATTTCTGTCCTTCTGCTGCCGTACACCATTGGATCATAATTCTTCTACTATCGAGTCCCACAACTTTCAAGATTTCTTTTATGTATTCGACTTGCCGATACGCAAGAATATTTCCTGTCTCAAAATCACATTCACTAGGATATCATCCAATAACCATTATACCGTCTGCTCCTCTACCGAAAGTCCGCATTATTAAATCCGTGCCAATTCTGCCGGCACATGGTACTAAGACCGTTCGGTATGTTACAGGGTATTGAGCACGTATAGTCCCTGCCATATCAGCAGAGCCGTATCCTCACTTCCAACATAGGAATGCAATAATCTTCAAATCTTCATTTTCTGCCATTTTTTTTACCTCTTTATTCTCCAATTGGTAGTAATTCGTCTAATAATGCCATGTATTGGCTGTCTCTATAGTACGTTAAATCAATTGCCTTAGATGGACATATTGCTGCGCAAGCTCCACAACCTCGGCATAGAATTAAATCAACTACAAGATTTCCTGTCTCATTAACCGATATTGCATTATAAGGACATGTTTCGATACACTTATAGCATTTAGCACAACGTTCATCGGAAGGTGTAGCACGTATTAATTCTATCGTGTACTCCCCATGCCCCATTGGAATGCCTGCAGATGAGGCTGCCCCTTTAGCTTGAGATACAGCAAGCTCAATTGTTTTTTGTCCTTGAGCTGAACCACATATGTATATTCCAGGGACTTTAGTGCTAATAGGATCGAGTCGCGCATGATATTCTTTTAAAAATCCATCAGGACTTTTCTCCATGTTTAAAACTCTAGCAATCTCATTAGTACCTTCAGAAGGAAGTGACGCAGGTGAAGTAACTATCATATGAAACTCTTGTGTAACAACTGTATCCGTACCAACAGGTTCATATTGGACGATAAGGTTTTTAGTCAATGGATCTTCTTTAATGTCACCAACAAGCCCTTTAATGAAGAGTACGCCCTTTTCTCTCGATCTACGGTCATATTCTTCATAGTCCTTTCCTGCGCATCTCATATCGATATAACAACATACAATCTCCGAATCAGGATATTCTGATTTAATCAGTTTTGAGTTTTTTAGAGATAAATTGCAACATACAACGGAGCAGTGAGGATTCTTTTTTATATCTCTCGAACCAACACAGTTGATGAATAAAACTTTCGAAGGACGTTTTCTATCAGATGGGCGTACTAAATGTCCTAAAGTAGGACCATTTGGTGCTAGAATGCGTTCTAATTCGATTTGATTAATAACATTCTCGTATATACCATATCCATAATCATCTCCTTTATAGAGATCCCAACCTGTTGCCACTATAATTGTTCCAATTTCAAGATCAACAATTTTATCCTTTATACTAAAATCGATAGCATCATTTTCACAAGCATCAACGCATGCGAAACATTCTACACACGACTCTCTCTCTATATTTGATATTAAAGGAACTGCTTGAGCGAAAGCGATGTCAGTAACTTTTCGAGCTGATAAATTCTCATCAAAATAATTTGGAACATAGATTGGACACACTTCGGCACAAGAACCGCACCCAGTACAGTTGTCTTCATTGATAAATCGAGACTTTCTTTTTATTTTAGCCGTAAAATTACCAATATATCCATCAATTTCAATAGGTTCGCTATAGGACATGATTTCGATATTTGGATGACGATTAGCCTCTAACATTTTTGGACCGAGAATTCATATTGAACAATCGTCTGTAGGAAAAGTTCTGTCAAGTTGCGACATTCTTCCTCCTATAGTCGTATTTTTTTCTACTAAGTACACCTTGAAACCCGCGTCCCCTAAATCTACAGATGCTGATAAACCTGCTATGCCTCCCCCAATTACAAGAGCAGCTGGTGTTACAGGTACTGTTTTGGTTGGAACATCTTCTAAAAGTTTCGCTCGAGCTAAACCTGCTTTAATAAGTTCAATGGCTTTCTCTGTTGCTTTACCTCGCACTTCTGGAGCTTGATGCACAAATGAACAATGTTCCCTTATGTTTACAAACTCTAAATACCTGGGAGGTAAGCCTGCTTCTTTCAGTATCGCATGAAATACAGGTGTATGTGTTTTAGGAGAACATGCAGCTATCAGAATTCGATTTAATTTCTTGTCTATGATTTGTTCTTTAATGTAATCACTACCTCCAGTTGTACAAGCACTTAAGTAAGCATATGCATATACGTCATCTAATTTATTAATTTCCTCAAGAATCTTGGGTATGTCTAAGATTCCCGCTATATTAATACCTCAGTGGCAGACAATCACACCTATTCTAATTGGTTGTTCGTTATTTAAATCTTTGGTCTGTTCACCAGACATTGTTAACACCTTGTTTGATGTTTCCTCCTCTTTATATGATGAATTTTATTTTGAAAGTTAACCAAAATTACTCTCAAAACTTTAATTTATGATATTGAGAATTGTTCTTATTATTAAAATTCAATTGTTATTGAACTAAACTACGCATATCTGTTTTTTAATATTTGACATTTTTACTTTAAAAAAGATATCGAAAAATTTAGGAAAAGCGAAAGACCACGATTAAAAATTGCTCATAATATTAAAATTTCTATGTGAAAATAGTTGGTTTCAGACAGCTGTGTGTTAATTTCTTTGATCATCTGTTAAATACCAATAATTTAATCTGGAACATTTAACATTACTAGATTTTTGGTTAAATCCTCTAAGAAAGACCATGAAACCAAAACGGATTCCGATCACTTCCACTTAACTATTTATTCATATTCCTAAATAAAATCTTAGCGTTTATCAATTCTTTTTCCATTTCTTTATGATTTCTAAAATATAACGAAAAAACCAAGATAAATCCAATAAAATCTAGCTAAAAGTTTTATTAAATACCTTATTGGTATAAAATATGGCAGAAAAAAGTACTGATATTTATAAAGAATTAGCAAACCATTTAGATAAGATGCCTATCGGTTATCCTGCAACAGAATCAGGAGTAGAGTTGCGTGTTTTAGAACACATCTTCACTCCCGAACAAGGAGAAATAGCTATTAAGCTAAGTTTTCAACCAAAACCACTAAAAGAAATTTTTAAATATTTTAGAAAATCTGGAATTTCTATCAATGAGCTTGAACAAAAGTTAGATGAGATGTATTTTAAAGGTCTAATCAATCGCGGAACAAGAAAAAATGCAGATATTGAGGAAAAATATTATGGCCTTGCTCCATTTGCTATCGGATTTTATGAATACCAACTGAATCATCTTACAAAAGAATTTGTTCATGACGCTAAGCAATATATGAAAGAGGCATTTTGGGATGAATTTAATGTGTCAGGTATTCCGCAATTACGGACAATCCCATTAGAACAAACCGTAGAAACTGAACAATCAATTGCGACATACGATGATTTGAGAACTATGATTAATAATATTGGTGAACCTATTGCTGTTGCTGAATGTATCTGTAGACAGGGTAAAGCCCTAATAGGTGAACCATGTGAAAAAACAAAAATACTTGAATCATGTTTTTCTTTTCGCACAGCTGCTAAAGTCTCTATTGAAAGGGGACATGGTAGAGAGATAACAAAAGAAGAAGCGCTTAAAATTATAGAAAAAGCAGAAGAAGACGGATTAGTACTTCAACCAAGTAATTCTAAGAAACCGTTTGCGATGTGTACTTGCTGTGGTTGTTGTTGTGGAGTGCTAACGAACCAAAAACTATTTTCGGCACCAGCACAATTTTTTGCTACTAATTTCTATGCAGAGGTAGATCCGGATTTATGTGCAGGCTGTGAAACATGTATAGATCGATGCAATATGGACGCTGTTCATGTAGAAGATGCTATTGCTCATGTTGATAAAACTAGATGTATTGGATGTGGTGTTTGTGTTCCAACATGTACTTCCGAAGCTATGAAACTCTATAAAAAAGCCGAAGAAATTAACCCTCCAGAAAATACAGTAGCTGCTTATATGGCGATAATGGATAAAAAAGCAGAATTAGCTAGAGCAGAGAAAAATTAAGATAACAAAAACATTAAAATAACATATTTATTAATACTAATTTTTCCTACATTAAAGTATGAATATTGGAAAAATGAGTAAGAAAGGACAAATTGTAATTCCTAAAGACATTCGAGACAGATTCGAGATTAGACCTGGTGACGCTATTATTTTCAAGATTCAAGGTGATAAAATTGTATTAGAAAAAATACAAGAAAGTATGTCAGAGATCTTAAAAAACAGCAAACCAGTTGAGAAGAGCCTTGAATTCCAAAAAAAGTTAAGAGATGAGTGGGAATGAGAGTGTGTCTTGATACAAATGTCTTTTTATCTGTTAAAAATAAAGAAGATGATCATGAATATTGTGAAAAAATAATTAATTTTATTGAAAGTAATCGTATTGATGGAGTTTTATCTACTATCGTCCTTATCGAAGTTCTCGTTGGTTTTTATCAAAATTCTGAAAATTCCGAAGCCGATCGTTTTTCAAGTAATGCAGCATTAAATTTCGATGTTATTCCGGTTAATTTTGAAATAGCACAAAAAGCTGCTCAGCTACGAGCTCAGCATAACATAAAGCTTCCTGATGCCATCATTTCAGCTTCCACAATAATCTCGAAGTCAGAATTTTTTATTACAAATGATAAAACGCTGCTAAAGAAGCTAGATATCAAAAAAATTACACCTAAAGATTATGTAAAGAATTATTTAGAAGGTGTTACGGATAACAAATCATAAGCATTAGCTTATTTGTACTTTTTCTAAGTAATATGATTTCATATCCAAAGTAGTTTCTACCAACAATAATTGACATGCAATAATTTTGCTTGCTTCTTAATAAAAAAAATAAATGAAAATAAGAAAATATGATTAGTCTTGGTAATCTTTAAGCATATCACCAAAAAGACGTTTGACAGCATCGATACGAGTTTCTTCACCGATCTGTTCAACATCTTTTAAGCTGATCGCTTCTTTTGGGCAAACGAGAATGCATTGTGGTTCAATTTTTCCACTCCCCTCGTCAATAAATTCTTCTTTCATGGACACGCAAAGGTCACATGTTATCGCTTTTTGGGTGGTCATGTGTAATGACATTACTCCAAAATCACAAGCTCGAATACAATAGGCACAACCATTACACTTATCATCATCCACGATTATGGAGCCATCTTCTCCTTTATCTAAAGCTTTTTCCGGACATGCTCTAATGCAAGGCGCATCTTCACACTTCTGACAAGCAAGAGAAACATTTAGAATAGGTTCAATTCGAACCCTATGAATTCGAGTATTCATTGGATTGAATTCTCCATCATGAACAAATGAACATACGGATTCACATGTCTCACAACCAGTACAGAGTTCAGGATCCACGATGATAAAAGAGTGAACATTTTTTTTAACAGCCATGTTATTTTTTACCTCCTGCTGCTTTCAATTTACCGATAACAAAATCCATTTCAAGATTCTTCAATGTAGCATCCGTAGGTATACCAGTTTCTTTATCCCACCCTCTAGCTTCATAATATCCTGAAAGCAATTTCTGAAATCCCTCTTCCTTAAGAGTTACACCTTTAGCTGGACCTTTGGTATGCGCCATTTTAAAGAACCTCTCTGGAGGATGATCATCTGCTCTTGTCCACCCTTCTCTTATATTAAAGCATTTTGATAAAGTGACAATCGCATTGCCCCTTTGTAGAATTGACTCTTCTGTAACTGGAATACCAGTCACGAGTTCATAGACTTTAGCCATTTCTGCGTCGTTTTCATAAATTCCACGAGTGAATTTACATATGATATAGGAATCGATAACCCCATAAACATCTTCAACAGCTTTAATAGCTTTTCCACGTTCAAGTGGTTTCTCATAACCGAAGCGGTCAAATTTCCCCTTCGCGTCAAGTCCATAAGCTCCATTACGTAAGTGACATGCACCTCTAATAGATACGCTTTCTCCAACTGCGAATGAAGTCATTCCATGAAGATCAAATGCCGGCATCTCTAAGCCTTTAATGTGCATACCATATGTACCTGCACCCTTTTTACCTTTTGCTTCTAACCTTTCACCAGCAACTCTTGTGCCATCACCAAATATTTCTCCAGCAAACCCTTTACCAGTAATCATTTCTTCAGTAAAACGAACTAAATTTTTAGATGAGCCAAACGGAAGTTCGTACCCTAAATCACTCTTAGTTATTACACCATCAGTAAAGAGATCACATGCCATGGCACTTGTAACACCACCACTGATCGCGTCGATTCCAAGATCATCACATAAGTTAATACATTTGAATACAGAAGGCCAGTCAGCATTACCACAAGCAGTTCCAAATCCGTAGAGAAGCTCAACATCAATACTTGCAATAAGGTTTGGCCAATCATCATGAGTTTTAGGAACCTTTGCTAAGTGATCGCATGCAATTGAGCATTGAGAACAAGCAACTTTCTTAACTACCCAATCTTTATTTAGGGTTTCTCCTGTAAATTCATTATTTGTAATTTTATCCCATGTACCTTCACGATAATTGTGAGTAGGCATCATTCCAAGCTTATTATAACTTGTTAATCCTGCTGGAGTCCCTAAATCTCTGTATTTAGCTGTAGCTGGACCATTTGCTACTTTAATTAATTTTTTCGCAATTTTATAGAATTCAACCGGTTGAGCAACTTTGATTCCTTTAGTTCCTCTGAAGGCAATAGCTTTTAGATTTTTAGAACCCATAACTGCTCCCATTCCCGTTCGTCCAGCTTGACGATTGCGATCATTAGTTATACATGCCATTTTACTCATACGTTCCCCTGCTGGACCAATAGTCATAACAGCAAGTCGTTGATCTTGGAATTCTTCTCGTAAAATATCCTCAGTATCAAAACAGCCCTTGCCCCACACATTTTTAGCTGATTGCAAGTATCTATCATCGTCATCTACGACTAAATAAACAGGTTCCGGGGATTTTCCTTTAACTACTATTACATTAATTCCCGCACGTCGGGCTTGAGCTGCTACACTACCAGAAGAAATAGCCATTCCAAACATTCCTGTTAATGGAGATTTTGCAAATACGCCATATTTTGAACTCGTGGGCAAAAGAGTCGTTGGAAAAGGTCCTTGAGCATAAACAAAGATATTATCTGGACTTAATGGATCCACTCCGGGCTTTAATTCATCCCATAGGATTTTAGCACCGAAACCGTAACCACCAATCCAATCGCGACAGAATTCTGTTGATAATTCACTCTGATCTATTTTCCCTGTAGTTAAATCAACATCAAGACGTAATTGAGAGTATCCTAGTGCTTTATCGGGTACTGCTAATTCTTTTGATTTACTCATTTTTTTCACAATTTATTTTTTGTGTTTTAAATTTTGGTTTGATTATATTTATGAAAAAAGAAGGTGACAATATTTATTAGGTTTCTTCTTAACTTTTAAAACATCTTAATCCTAACAATTGAAATTCTGTAGTTAAACTTTTCATGAATTGTCAAGACTTTAAAAGCGTAGTTCAAAGTTTTAGGAGTGGATTAAATGGGATTTTTTTGAAATAGAGGAAAAATGTAAAGAAGAAAATTTAGTTTTTTAAATTAAAAAGAGTTGCTTTCCTATGAAACTCACTAAATCTGTAATAATGATCTTATTTTTTAATTCTTTATGTTCATTCAAATAACAATTCAAATGTGCGAGACATTTCGGACAGGCAGTAATCAACTACTCCGCACTAGTAGCAATTGCTTCATTAATTCTTTTTTTCTTGAATTGTTTTGATTCTTCACTACAAGAGATGTAAGCAGAAACTCCACAGCAATCTGCGTCTTGCTTATTATTTTCCATTTCAGTTAATTCTATGAAAGGAATTTGCTTTAAAACTTCACGAGGAGCGTCAAAAACATCACTCATCCTTCCAAGTCGACATGGGTCATGATAAGTAACTTTTATTTTCTCTTGATTTGGGATCATCATATTCTCTAAAAGCTTTTCTTTTAGTATGTATTCTGAGATGTGATATATTTCAAAACCAAAATCTTCTGGTTCTTTAAATAGCTTTTTATAATCATTTTTCCATGTATAATATCCTTCAGCACAATTGAATATTAGGGTTTTGACTCCAGCTTCTTTAAATAACGTTACATTATACCTTGCTAATTTTTCGAATGATTCAATATCACCCTGCCACAGGAGATCATGTCCACAGCATTTTTCACTCGCTAGCGCGACTGGTTTAATATCATTCTGATTTAAAATACCTATAACTGCTTTTGGAATTTCTAAATAATCAATGGAGTTTTGAGATAGTATATTTCCTTGATCACCAAAATGACTTATCATTACTCCAGAGCCGTCGTCAACATAATCTTCGAGAATTTGATCATAACTGCAACAACTGTTGCAATTTAAGCATCTATCCGCTTCTTTCATTGCTTCTTCTTCAGAGTATCCTAACTCTATCTCATCAAAACAAGAAAGCCTTTGCTTACCTGGCATAAAAGTCATATTCACACTAGATTGATTATCAATTTGTTTTTTAGGAATTGAAGATCGTTTAAAATCTTTCTTTCTGAGTCGTCCCTCCTTTAAATTAACTCCTCGGAAATATCGATCAATAGAGTACGCTGCTTCTCTACCATCACCTATTGCGTCAACGGCGCACATTAACGAACTATATATGATATCACCTCCAGCAAAGACACCAGGAATGCCTGTTTCATAGGTTAGTTCATCGACAACAATTTTGCCCCTCTCAATCTTTAATTTATTTTCTGTTGCTGTATTAATAGGTTCAACATCCAAGCCCTGGCCAATGGCGATTACAATGTCATCGACAACTATTTTAAAATCTGAACCTTCAACTTTGCTTAATGGTCTTCTTCCCGTTTGAGGATCAGGTTCTCCCCATTCAATTTTATAGCAATTTAGAGCTAAATTTCCGTTTGGTTCTTGTGTGATTTTTGCTGTTGAGGTTTCAAAATGGTATTCCATTACTTGCCTTTCGGCATCATGGATGTCTTTAAGCACATTTTTAAGAACTTCCTCAGTTAGTATATCGACAAGATCTACTTTTGAAGCACCTAACCGAAGAGCTGTCTCTCCAACATCTACTGCAACAGCTCCTCCTCCTATAATTCCAAAGGTTTTACCTTTAAATTCTTCCGGATTTTCTGTGTAATTATATTTCCGTTTCATCAGAAAATCCAAGGCAACATCGACATTTGGTAGATCTTCTCCTTCAAGTTTTAAAGTTTTTGGGATATATAAACCTACAGCAATAAAAACGGCTTCAAAACCTTCTTTTTTAAGATCTTCAAGAGTGAAATCAGGACCAAACGGTTTGTTAAATACGATATCAACTCCCATGCTTTTTATAATATCAACATCATGATCAAGATTTTCATCTGATAACCTATATTGAGGAACACCATATCTTACTGCTCCTCCAGTCTTATCACCTTTTTCGAATATTGTGGGTTTGTATCCCATTCTAGCGAGAAAATAAGCGGCAGATAATCCTCCCGGACCTGCACCTATAATCGCCACCTTTTCTTTGGTCTGTGGTACTGGTTTTATTTTACTTAGATTTGGATTATTTGTTTCCCAATCTGAAACAAACCCTTTCAATTCACGAATGGCAACAGGATCATCGATAAACTGACGGTTACAATTTAAAGTACATTGAGCTGTACAAATCCTACCGCATAGAAATGGTAATGGGTTCTGTTCCCTTATTAAATCTATGGCTTCTTGAAATTTACCTTCAGCAATTAGAGATACATATCCTTGTACATCTACCCCTGCGGGGCAACCGACTACACAGGGAGCGACGCCAGTAAAGAATGGAGTACAGCCCACAAAATACCCGATTTCTCCTTTGTCAGAGATCTTTAAATTAGTCCCCTTAAGAAACCCAAGTTTATTAGTAAATTTTACTTTATCATTAGCCATCAAGTATGGTAAACTTGAATATACTCTATTATGATGGCAATCAAGCATATCATTCTGTAGTGGTTCATACTCAGAAGCGAGGGATCGTAAATCTTTTATTAATTGAGTAAAATTAACCCCCGTGTTATCCTTTGTCATGGGACAATATATAGTACAGAGACCACATGTAAGACATTTCCATATATTATTGTTCTTCAAAGCTTCTTCTGGCGTGAGGAACGTTAAATCAGTGATTAAAGTTCTTGGGTAAAAAGTTCCAAGATATGCTGTTGGGCATACATTATTACAGCGATTACATGCGTAGCAATAATTAGCTGCAAAATTTACTTTTTTAAGAATCTCAATAGAAGCTTTACCCTTAATTTTAACAACAGATTCTTTATTATTAGATACAGTCATTTTGATTCTCAATACTCTTAGATTACTGTTTAATATTTAAAAAAAGTGTTATTCTAATTTGAATATAACTGTTATATTTTGATCTTGAAATACTAATTTTTATTATAAGATTGATTTAAATTTGAGAGTTTATTTTGGTTAACAAAAATGCCTAATGTCAATTATGGAGAATAAATAGTCCAGAACAATGTTATTAGACTATTTTGTAAGTACCCTTATTTAAATTTTGGTTTTAAACTAGTTTTAAATAGCAATTGTTTCTTTTTTTTTCTGTATATTTATGAGTTTTGGAGCAAGGTTAGAAAAATGAAGAAAAATTGTTGGGAAGTAAAAAATTGTGGTCGAGAGGTAAATGGAGCAAAATCATTAAATTTGGGAGTTTGCATTGCTGTTACTGAATCTCGTCTAAATGGTGTTCATGATGGTCAAAATGCAGGTCGATCTTGCTGGGTTGTGGCAGGTACATTATGTGGGGGTAAACCTCAAGGTACTTTTGCTCAAAAAGAGCAGAATTGTATAAAATGTGATTTTTATAAGACTGTTCGTGAAGAAGAAGGAAGCACGTTTAGACTTTCAGGAGGATTATTGGAACAGCTCCATTAGTTTACTGAAAAGGATTGATAAGCAAATTAAGTGGCCTTTCATGAAATTACTGTGAAATAACCAAATTTTATTTAAACTTATTTCAAAAAAAATTTTATTACAATTTCCAAAAATTTAAGAGTTAAAGGGCTCTCCCCTTAATTTGATAATAAAAAAATTTGTTAAGAATTTCTTAAATTAAATAGAAATACAGAATTTCATAATTTAAAATTTGAAATAATTATCTTATTTCATAAAATCGGTCATAGGTAGACACTATCCATTGGAACGTATTGCCGAGGCTTATGGCTATTTTGACAAAGGGCAGAAAACAGGAAATGTAGTCATAAATGTGGATATTTCTATAGTCAATAGACATAATCTTATTAAAACCCTAATCTGTATGAAAAATGTATGAAATTTAAAAAATAAGAATTTTTTAAAAAAAGGTGATAAAAAACTTTATGAAAGCGATTGTATGGACAAAGTACGGACCTCCAGAGGTTCTCCAGCTCAAAGAGGTTGAAAAACCTATCCCCATGGACAATGAGGTATTAATAAGGATATATGCAACAACAGTAACAGCAGGGGACTGCGAAATGCGATGTATGAAAACCGCACTTCGTTTCCGTTTCCTAATGCGAATGTATGTGGGTCTCAGAAAACCAAAGAGAATAACTATACTAGGGATGGAGTTAGCCGGGGAAATTGAATCAGTAGGCAAAGATGTAAAACTATTTAAAGAAGGTGACCAAGTTTTTGCAGCTACCGGTTTTCTTGGTATGGGTACTTGTGCTGAGTACATATGTCTATCTGAAGAGCAAGGAGAGCTTGGGGAAGCGCTACTGGCAATAAAACCAACTAATATGAGCTATGAGGAAGCCACCCCCGTTCCTGTTGGAGGACTTGAAGCATTGCATTTTATTAGACAAGGAAATATTCAGAGCGGACAAAAGGTTCTAATTAATGGTGCGGGTGGAACTATAGGTACTTTTGCAGTACAGCTTGCCAAGTACTTTGGAGCTGAAGTGACTGGTGTGGATAGTACGGAGAAATTGGATATGGTGCGATCGATTGGTGCAGACCAGGTCATTGATTACACTCAAGAAGATTTCACCAAAAGCGGTGAGACTTATGATTTTATTCTTGACATAGTAAGCAAGAGTTCGTTTTCAGGTAGTATAAGATCGCTAAATCAAAACGGACGCTATCTTATAGCTAACCCTGGGCTGTCACAGAGTGTTCGAAGGCGAAAGATTTCAAAGAAAAGCAGCAAGAAAGTGATATTCGGGGCAGCACACCCAAAAACTGAAGATTTACTCTTCCTCAAAGATCTAATTGAGGCGGGAAAGATAAAATCGGTCATAGATAGACGCTATCCGCTGGAACAGACTGCCGAGGCCCACAGGTATGTTGAAACAGGAGAGAAAACAGGAAATGTAGTCATAACTGTGGAACATAACAAGAGACCCAAATAATAAAAAAGTTAGAAGTCCCTGCCTCAAGGTCTTTAGATTAGATACTCATTTTATTATCACTCATATTAATGTTTATGTTGGAGTAAAAGCATTCACTATTGCTAATGGTGAGTTTACTTAAGGTCAAATGGATTATATAAAATTTAATTATTTGAATAAACTTTCCTAGCAATAAGATTTACAAATGCCTTTATTTTTTCTTCAGTTTTAGTTTTAGGGACGAAAAGGGTCCCATTATAGGTCAGGGCAAGTAGCTTATTTATTTGTGATCTTGGTTTTTTAATTATAGTTTCAATGTTTTCTAACAAAGTCTCAACATCGGTCTTATCATTTTCAATACCAAAGCTTACTCTTAATAATCCAGGAAGTAACATTCTAGTTTTTTCAGGAATTATAATAGAAGTCATCTGGGCTCCGAGGCTTCTAATTTTTTGAATTTTAAGTATTTGTTGAATTAATATATGGGCACAAAAACAACCACTGCGAATACCTATCCCTCCATATTCTGCAAGTTCTTTTGCTGCAATATTATGTGGAACTTTTTTCAAGCTAAAAGAAACAATACTACCCCGATTATTGAATTTAGTTGAATTTAGATCTGTAACTCCAAATACTTCCACATCTTTTATCTCATTAAGTCTTTTTATAGTACGACGTGTCAAATCTTTTTCATACTCTTCGACAATTTCCATACCGATTTTTTTCAGAAGAAAGAGTGCTTTTCCCATTGTTGCAATACCTAAGACATTTTCTTCACCAGAAGAGAAAATTTCATCTAATTCATTACCTTCAAATTTTAGATGCCCTTTTTTTGCAATAAGTGCTCCACTCCCAAATGGTGCATAATTCTTATGTCCTGAGAATGCAAAATAGTCAATATCAAGATCGTTTATATCAATTTGGTGATGTGCAACTATTTGTGCACCATCGACAAGTAGATGAGCGTTATTCTGATGAGTAATTCGGCTTATCGATCGAAGATCAGTATAAGTTCCAAGAACATTAGACATACCACTTACAGCAACAATTTTGACTCGCTTATTACCTTGCTTATGATCTATATTATATTCCTTGAGGGTTGATTCTAATTCGTTTAAATCTATAAAACCTTCATCATCGATTGCGATTCTAATTAATGTTGAATTAGGAATTAGAAAAAAGGATATGTTAACTTATCGGCTTTCTCACTTCATAACAATTCCTTTTAAAGATAGTGGACTCTGGTATTTATTACAGGTTTTAAAAGCATTTATTAGAGGGTATGTAGGATTAAAATTCCCAAAAGCCAAAAAAGTTTAGTTAATTATTGTATTTAATGAAACTTATTTTCGACATGTAGATTTAATGCGATCTGGTTACCATTTTTATGTGGAATTAATGTTAGAAGCAACAGATTTTAAATAAATTTTCCCCTCATTACAAATTTCTATATAAGAAGGTTGCATGTGTTGCCACGAACCAGCATTTATTACTTCTACTTGCTGTTGGTTGATGGTTGCAGTGGATATATCCTTATAATGAAAATGACCATATATGAGGTGATTTATTTTTGAAAAATCATAGTCCTCATCCTCTAAAAACTCTTTTATTTCATCTAAAAAAAAATCAGGTTTATTTGCTCGTTGGTATGATTTCATTACCCTCATTTGCGTTTTGTAAAATTTAAATTCTAAATTACTTAATTCTGAAAAAACAGTATCCATTGACTCAATTGACTCCCCTTTTAACTTAGCTAATTCTTCTTTCATGTCTTCAAAATCAACAGGCTTAATTTTTCTTCCATTCTTTATAATTAGATTCCAAAAATAATCAAAAGTTTCTTTAATTTCAAACTTATCACTCTTGATTAATGATTTCCATAATTGTCCTACAAAAAACCGATATAATACACTCTCAAATTGATAACCGTGTACCATAAAACACCTATAATCACTATCTAAATCAAGGTCTATAATTTTTACTTTATTAACAGGATTATTTTCAATTTTCTCTCGGTGATTGTATAATAATAGAATAATATTAGTATCTACTTTTTGTCATCAGACATAATAGAAATATAACTAACAGACATATAATATCTGAAATA
>CAZRBD010000081.1:0-18182 GCA_964598265.1 uncultured archaeon | reverse complement strand
AACTGCACCTAAGGTAAAGGTAGCTCCCACTAAGGTTGAAGAAGTTAAAGTAAAAGCTACACCTAAAGTTAAGGCAACTTCTGCCGAGGTTGAAGAGATTAAAGTAAAAACTATACCTAAGGTAAAGGCAACTTCTGCCGAGGTTGAAGAAGTTAAAGTAAAAACTGTACCTAAAATAAAGGCAACTCCCGTTAAGGTTGAAGAAGTTAAAGTAAAAGCTACACCTAAGGTAAAGGCAACTCTCGCTAAGGTTGAAGAAGTTAAAGTAAAAGCCGCATCTAAGGTAGAGGTAACTCCCGTTAAGGTTGAAGAAGTTAAAGAAGAAGCTTCACCTAAAGTTAAGGCAGCTTCTGCCGAGGTTGAAGAAGTTAAAGTAAAAGCTACACCTAAAGTTAAGGCAACTCTCGCTAAGGTTGAAGAAGTTAAAGTAAAAGCTACACCTAAAGTTAAGGCAGCTCCTGCTAAAGTTGAAGCTAAGGTGAAAGCTATGCAGAAATTAAAGGTAATTTCCACTAGAGTTGAAAAGGTTAAAGCAAAAACTGCACCTAAATTAAAGGTATCTCTTGTTAAGGTTGAAAAGGCTAAGGTGAAAGCTAGACCTAAAATAAAGGCAACTCCTCCAAGACTTAAAAAAGTTAAGATAGGATCAACACCTATAAAAAAAGATCCAAAAATAGAATTATATAATAGATTTGAAAGAGAAAATCCAGGAAAAAGAGCTGTTTATCGTGGGAAAGAAACTAAGGGTTTTATGGCTTGGAAAGATCAAATTAATAAATAGTTAAAAAGATAAGGAAGAGGTGAGTATAAAATTTCAAGTAAAGAAGAAATATCAATAAAAGATATCATGGAAATTAAAGAAATGCTTACTAAGCTTGAAGAAAAGAATGACTCCCAAATTAAAAAGGTGGAACAAACACTAACTAAATTAGTGCAAAAATTAGGAGATAAAACCAATAATCAAAATAAAACGCAAGAAGATAAATTACTTGATCAAAACAATAAATTAGGAAAAATGATTAGCGAAAATATTCAAAAACTTGAGCAACAATCGAATAATATTTTTTCAAAACTTAAAGAAAAATTAGATGGTCAAATAAATAACTCTAATCAAAAATTTGAAGATATCACGGCCAAATTTGACCAAAACTTAAATGATAAGTATGATACCTTAAATAAGAAATTAATAGATGGCTTTAAAAAGTTTGGCCAAGCAGTTGATGGAAGATTTAAGACATTTGAACAAAAATTTAATGACAATATTATCCGTATTGAAGATAAAATTAATTCTATATTAGAAAGAATAACAGAATTGAGAGAAGATTTTTCTAATGAGATGAAACGTAGTAAAGAGGAATTCGATACAAAGGATTTGGTATTAAGAGATATTGAAAAAAAACATAATGAGGAAAATGAAAAATTCAGAAATAAATTAAAACCTGTTATAGAAGGACTAAAAAGTCAACAGGATTTAGTCAAAATAACATTAGATGTGCTCAAAAAGCAAATATATGAAAGTGCAAAAGAATGGATATCTAATGAAATGAAAAAAGCAGTTAAAAATAAAGAGAGAGAAATACTTATGAATATCTGGATAAAAGAAATGAAGGAAATTATAAACAATGTAAATAAAATGAAAAAAATGCCACCTAAAGATATTAAACTTCAGTTAGAAGAAATTTCAAGCACGATCGAATCATTTAAAAAGAAATTCATTAAATAATTCTTATTTTGACAAAATAAGTTGTGGAAATTGCATATTTTTTACACATTCATCCTTTTTATATTGAAATAAACTTTTAGAATTTTAAAATCATGAGCCCAGAAATAATCTGTTTAGGTGAATTACTCGTTGAAATGATGCGGACTGAGATGGATATTCCTCATGGAATAATTGGAGCTATCTATAAAGGACCTTATCCTAGTGGCGCTCCAGCCATATTTATTGACACCGTCTCTCGTCTGGCGAAACCATTCAAATTCACTACTGGATATATTGGAGTAGTGGGAAATGATCAATATGGTGAGTGCATAATTAAGAGGTTACAAAAGGACGGTGTAGATACTTCTCAAATAAGATATTTAGATGACAAAACTACAGGAATAGCGTTTAATCAGTATAATTCTGATGGTTCTCGTAAATTTATTTTTGCAAGGGGGGCTGCTGGAGAAACATCTCCTATGGACGTAAAGGAAAAATATTTTGAGGATGTAAAGATTCTTCATATTATGGGAAGTGCCCTTTTCATTAGTAAAACTTCTCG
The DNA here is from genome assembly GCA_964598265.1 of uncultured archaeon. GTDB lineage: Archaea > Asgardarchaeota > Lokiarchaeia > Sigyniarchaeales > SOKP01 > Loki-b32. The sequence goes on along the minus strand of CAZRBD010000081.1, from coordinate 15,918 downwards.
GAATGCATGTTATAGAGCTATAAAATTGGCAAAAAATAAAAATCCACATGTTATAATATCATTTGATCCTAATCTTAGACCAGAGATGTTAAATTTAGAAGAAATATTAGAGATTTGTTTATCTATCTTAGAAAAAACAACGATTTTTCTTCCCAGTGGAGAAGAAGCTGAATGGATAGCCGATACCAAGGGATCAACAGAGGCATGTCAACAATTATTAGGTATGGGACCAAGAATAGTTGTTCTTAAACAAGGAAAAATGGGATGCACAATCTTTACTGATGATAAGATTAATGGAATGAGGATAAATGGATTTGATGTTAGAGAAATAGATCCAACAGGAGCTGGAGATTCATTTGATGGAGCTTTTATCGTAGGTTACCTAGCGGGTTGGGATTTACATAAGATAGGTTTATTTTCAAATGCTGTAGGGGCATTAAAAGTAGAATCCTTTGGACCTATGGCATTTACATCTTATGAAGAGGCATTAAAATTAATGGAGAGAGATTAATTCTTTAAATCTCAAAAAAGAAACTCATGAACCCACTATTATTTATAAAATACATTCTTGAATTGCCTTAATTTGTCCAGATTCTCAGAAAAAAAAGGTAAAAAATCAAAATTTAAATATCTGATATTTCATAAGATATAATAAGGTGTACAAAATGGATAAAGAACATTTCTATTTATATCGACATCTATTTGAACAAATAAAATCAAATTAAATTTTTATATTTCAAATTCTAATTCTATATGAGGTTATAAAATCACAATCCAATAATCAATAACCAAAAACAATGACAAACGAGTATAGATCTGAAGAAGAGAAGGAAAACAAACCGGATAAAGTAGGGGATAAAGTAGATAAGGAATTTTTATCTAAAGCTAAAAATTCGAGAGATTTGATGGATAAAAAATTGAAAATGTTTGAAAATAGCATAGAAGTCATTTCAGAAACTATAACCAATAAAGAGATCTCTGAGAAAAAAGAACCCGGAAAAAAAGCGATAGAAGAAATTAGTGAAGAAATACGCGAAGTACAGACAAAACTCGACACAATCATAAGAAAAATCGATAATAAAGAGCAATATCTTACAGCAATAGAAGAAACTATATCAGCATTAGAAGATAGGTATAATCGAAAAACTGAAGAAATGAACAATATAGAGGAAAGGTTTAATATCACTAAAGAGAGTAAAGGGAATTTGGATGAAGATTATAAGGAATTATTAAAAAATAATGAACAATTGATAAAAACTTTTGAAACAAGGCAAGTGGATCTAATCGTCCTCACTGATTCGGTGAAAGAAAAAATTGCATCACAAGACGAGTTAAGAACAAAAATAGGAAAAATGAACAAAGAAATCCAAAATAATGAAGATCTTCTTGAAAAACAAAGAGAGGAAAACGAGGCACTAGATAAAAAACTTAAAAGTCAAAGAGCAGAAAACGAAACACTAAGAGCTTCTATCACAAAAAGCAAAATTGAATTAGAACATTCAAATACAGAAATAGAAGCTAAAGAAGAAGAAAAAAAACTTCTTTCTGAACAAATCGATAAAAAAGAAAGAAGAATTAAAGAAGTTAATCAAAAAATTCAGGAGTATCATGCAGGATTCCCCGAGATGGAGAAACAAAGAGAAACCTATGAGGAACTCCTTATTAAGTATAAAATTCAATTATCTGATAAACAACAACAACTAATTGAAATAGAATCACGAATCCAAGAAGTAAAAGAAACTTTTGAAAATTTAAATGACCGACTTAATGTAAAAGAAAATCTAATAGAAGTCAATGAGAAACGAATTGATGATTTAAAACTGAATATTGAGACTTCAAATACAGAATATTTCGAACGAGAACAACGACTTGGAGCGTTAACTGAAAAATTTAAACATATGAAGGCTGACCATGAAAAATTGATAAAATCAAAAGAAGCGATAGAAAGCAGTACTAATGATTCTAGGATAATTCTACAGAAATTAAAACTAGAATTGGAAAACCAAGAAAAAGAAATAAGAGATAAAGAAAGTCGAATACATAGAATAGAAGTTTTATCTGCTATCTACAGAGCTTCAAAATTTTTTGGAGGCATTTTAATAGGAGTTGGAATATTTTTTATAATATGGGCAGTTGGAGTATTGAGTAATATCATAGATTTTGGAGAAATAAATAATTCATTAATGGGATTATTCTTATTAATAGGTGCTTCTTTAGCGATAATTTCAGGAATATTTCATTTAGAAAAATCGTGAATATATAGAATCTAATGCATTAATTACGAATTTTAGATGTAATATTAACAAAAAATTGACTGGAAAATATTCAAAAAGGATTCAACCAACTCGAACTGTTGGATTGGCATCTGGTATTTTATATGGAATAGGCTGCGGAATTGGAGGCTCTATTTTCATTCTATTAGGTACTGCAATAGAAGCCGCAAAATCGGGGATCCTCATTAGTTTGATCCTTGGAGGAATATTAATCTTTTTAACAGCCCTTAATTATAGCGAATTATCAACCAGCTTACCAATATCAGGAGGGGCTTATAATTTTAGCAAAGAAGCACTAGGTGGTTTTCTAGCTTTTATTATAGGTTTCTTTCTGTGGATTGCAAATATCGCAACATTTTCCTTCTCAGCCCAAGCTTTTGTAGTTGTAATTGATAGTTTTTTTCCTGCTACATTAATACCTCCTCTTTTCCTCATAATAGTTATCATATCAATTTTATTCACCGCAATTGTTGTATTCCGCACTCAAAGACTCGCATTGAGAACTTTAATTATATTATCAATCATTTTATTAGTTTTATTTGCAATTTTTATATTTGCTGGATTATTCATTGCCCCTATCACAAATAAATCTAGATTTTCCCCTCAATTTCTTTATTCAGAGATTAATTTTCTTAGCATTATTTCAATGTTTTCATTAATGTTCATTTTCTTTACAAGTATTACTTCAAATGTAGCTTATTTAAATCCTGATTTAAAAAATCCTTCTAAAAATATCCCTAAAGTTAATATTTATGCTATTTTAGCAACACTCTCTATTTATCTTTCAATCAGTGTAGTTGTTTTAATCAATATTGGAAATAATGCTTCTGGTCTAGGAGATTCTCCATTATTATTAGCTGAAGTATTATTTAATATACTAGGTATCCCTGGATACATATTAATGGTATTAGCTGCTGCTATATCAACTTTTATAGCAATGAATGCTGCACTCGGATCAGCTGTTAGTGTATTGTATGCTTTAGCGAGAGATCACTATGTCTCAAATAAATTAACAAAAGTCAGTAAAAAGAGGAATGTTCCGAGCCTAGTCTTGATAATTACAATAATTATCGCAATTATCTTTACCTTGTTATCAATATTTTTTGCAAATATTGGGTTTTCTGCAAATATTGCTACTTTTATATATTTAATAGGGTTAGCTTTCGTAAATTATGCTGCTGTGAGTTTAAGACGAAAAAGAAAGGAACTTGATCGCCCATTTAAAGCACCATTTTTCCCATATTTACCAATCATTGTTATGTCATTCTGTCTCATTTTAGCATTGTTTTTAGAACCAAGAGCAATTTTTCTTGGAGGAATTATATTTATTATTGGAATAACTTATTATCTAATCACAATCGCAGATAGGCATTCGATAGTCTTAACAATGGCGGGACTAAAAGTTATTGGAATAATAGTTATTGGTATTCTGATATGGGTTCTTAAAAATTTTAGTACATTAAATTCTCCTCTAAATGGTTTTGTTTTAATATTTGATGATGTTTTGCTTAGAATTTTGATATTCATTTGTATTTTTACTGTAGGTACTGTTTTTCTTGATATTCTCCCCCTGAAGGAACTTGTATACTTTTTTATAAGAAAGATCAATAAAAAAGAAGTGGCAATTGATATTGGAATTGGGCAAATTATTGAGTTAAAAAAAAGCAAAGCAAAATTAATTTATTATGTAAATATGATAATAAGTGCGGTCCAAATGGGTTCCTCGGTATTCATCTTTATTTTAGTTTCCTTATTTGCTTCAGATATCATTAATATAGATATTTTTTTTACTGGCGTTGGTGAAACAACAGGAGAATACATTTTTAATACAATACTTATTTTTTTCGGAGGAATACTCTTATTTAGTGGCTCTTTAAGTTTATATAGGAACCGAGAAACTAAAGCATTAGGAATTTAAGCGACTAAATGCTTATCTTTAATAATTATCTAAATTAATTCCTTGACGTTGTCTTTTCCAAAAATTAATCTTCACATTCATTCGAATTATTCTGATGGAAAAAATAATATTCAACAAATTGTAAGAAGAGCATTAGAACTTGGATTAGATTATATAGCCATTACTGATCATTTCACAAATTCATGGAAAGCATGGGTGTCGACACTAAAAGATACCGAAATCATATCCATTTATTTTGAAGAACTCTCAAATTGTCAAAAATTTTTAAAAAAAAATAACCATAGTTTAAAATTGATTAAAGGACTCGAAATTGACTTAGGTAGCTCCGAAAATTTCATAAAAAAGTGTATTGACATTAGTAAAGTTGACTTAATTTTATTTGAATATCTTCAAGACATAGAAACCCTAGCCTTTATAAAGAATCTTATTAATTATTGGAAAAATTCTTTATTAGATACAAGCAATCTTCCTTTATTGGGATTAGCTCACTTCGATCCTTCTCTTTTTCTACATGGAGGTCTAGATATTTTAATAAATTTCCTAAAAGAAAATCGCATATATTTTGAGTTTAATCCGAGATATTCTGAATTTTACTCGACTCAAAACTTTTTATTTTTTGAAAAAGTAAAAGAAAACCTCGTTCCTGTTGCCATAGGATGTGATTCTCATACTCTATATAATTTAAACGATACAAAGGAACCACTTGAAATGATATCTTATTATAATCTTGAAAATAATTTCCAAATTCTGTTAGAATCTTTAATTTCTTTGAAATAAGTAGTGATTAGTAAGAAATTCAATCTTCTCAAACGAGAGGCTGAATTAATAAATTATTATGATTATTCAAAATTCTTGAGATAATATTTAAATGACTTTTCAAATGCAATATCAATTATTATATCACTTCGATCCTTGGAGTCTTTAACCATTTTCTTTAATAGGTTCTTACCTATAATAAAGATTTCCTTAATAGTGTTTAACCGTAGTTCTACGGGCAATTCTGGAATTTCTTCAATAGCTTTATTATGTTTTATTTGCCATTCCTTTAAAGCTTTCCAGATAGTAGCCTTAATAGCTATCTCGGGGAGTTTAATTATTTCACAGATAAATATCGTTAGTTCTTGAAGTATTTTTAACTGTTCAATTGTAAGTTTCACATGTTTAAAGTCCTTCTCTGCATTTTTAAGGGCTTCCTTATCAAAATTAATTGTATACGATAGCATTATCCCCAAACCCATATACTTCTAAATTTATAATCCTACAAAATTTATTTAAACTTTAAGAAAAGCATAATACTAGCATTTTTTCCTCTAATCCAATATATATAAACTCCACTTTATTAGAAAGAATCATTTTATAAAATCAAATTTAAAAGAAACTGTACATGAGTAAAAGAGAGCAATTAAAAAACTAATAAGAAAAGTTTTTTAAACCCAGATTTTTTAATGTTTTTTATGGAATTAAGAGAAAAAATTGAATTACTTACACAATGGATCGCAGAATCAAAAAAATTAGTTATATTTACTGGAGCAGGAATCTCCACGGCAAGTGGAATACCAGATTTTCGAGGTCCAGATGGTTTATGGACAAGGAGAGATAAGGGATTACCACCTCCTAAAAGTCCACCATGGGATCAAGTGAAACCTAACCTTAATCATTATGCTATTGTTGAATTATTAGAAATGGGAAAATTAGATTATCTCATTTCTCAGAATATAGATGGACTCCACGCTAAATCAGGAGTCCCTTTTGAAAAGCTTGCAGAGCTTCACGGAAATTTATATTTCATGAAATGCTTGTCTTGTAATAAAAAGATGTTATTCGAAAAGGTCGAATGGGATAAAAAAATATGGGGTAAAGGTTATAGAACTAGTCCAATTCGAGAGGGACAGCCTACATGTCCTCATTGCCAAGGAAGAATTATTTCAAGTATTGTAAATTTCGGTGATCCACTACCTTATGATGAACTTGAGGAATCTATTAGGCGATCAGAAGAAGCTGATGTTTTTTTTGTTATAGGCTCATCTTTGGTGGTTACTCCTGCGGCAAATATGCCTGGCATTGCAAAACGCAAAGGAGCAAAGTTAATAATTTTAAATAAAGGAGAGACACCTTATGATGACGTTGTAGATCTTAGATTTGATAATTTAATTAAAGATGTGCTTCCACCTATAGTAGAAAGAGTTAGAAAAATATTAAATACAAGCGAACAAATTTCCAATTAAATTGGTATCATGCTCTCGATATTGTGGATAAAAAAGTTGTAGAAAATGAAGTAGACAGTTTTTTTAATGGTCTTAAAGACGATGGTGGTCTTAAAATAACCTATGAGAACTTACCTTGATGGAGACCAATATGGACATTAGATGGGTTAATAATTTTAAAGAAGAATAATTTAATTGAATTTTGACATTAATAGAAATCAAATTATCTTAACTTCCCATAAATATCTTTAATATTATCGATAACTTTTAGCATTTTCCTTGCTTCTTTATTTGAAAGTGAAAGAGACATATCACTATTTCTACTTAATGAACCAGTAAATATTAGTTCTTTATCTCCATAGATCGAAATATTTTGGCTAGAAAATCGAGGATCTGCTTTAATCATTATTTTTTGTTTTTTAACTTCTATTTCTAATTCTATTCTTTCATCTCTTCGCTTAGCATATGATGAATTTCCTTTAAATTGACTTCTTGATTTAAATTTACTTCTATGACCAACAGGATTCACGACTATATCATTCCCAAAGTTATAAATTTCGAATTCTAATTGATCATTCTTGAAATCTCTTACTTCCATGACTGGTCTTGCAAGATCTTTATCTCTGAAACCATGGGGGACTTTTACAGTCATTTTTAAGATTAAAACCGTTGAAATATCCCCCCCTTCTATAAATATTATCGTATCTATTATTGATGGAAGCATTCCAAGCTCTATTCTCGTTATAAATCTCTGAATTGCATCAATTGCAGAAGATGAATGTACTACACCAACCATACCAACTCCAGATAGACGAAAATCAGAATAAATCTGGAAATCCTTTGTAGTTCTAACTTCATCAAAGATTGTGAAATCTGGCCTAACTAACAAAAGGATATCTGCTGAATTTTCAAGATTTCCTTCTAACTTGGTATATTGAGTAATTTCGGGTCTAACTTGTAAATCCCTTACGCTTTCAAGTGTTTTTACTACTTTATCTTGACCTAAATAATAGTTTGCTAAGGCTGCTGAAAATGTTGACTTTCCTGCTCCTGGTGGCCCAGAAACTAATATTCCTTCAGCTTTTTCCAGCCTTCTTTTAAGCCTGCTATCAATTGAATAATCAGATAGCTTTAAACTTACGAGTGGTCTTACAGCAGTGATTTCTACATCTTTAGAAAAAGGAGGTCTTGTGATTACAATTCTAAATTCACGTAACTGAGCAACAATAGCCCCTTTTTTTTCAATTTCAATAAAAGAGTGTTGATCATCTCTTACGTTTTCAATTATCTCAAGAATTATCTCCTCAATTAACTGAGAGCTTATTGGTTCCTCTCTAATAATTTCTAGATGCCAATCCCCTGGAGCACCCTTCTTTGCATAGGGAGGCAAATTTTGTTTAAGATGAATACTCATTGTTGTATCATCAAAGTAATCTAGCAGCTTGAGAGTGAGTGATTCTTTTTTTTGTTGAATTTTTCTTTCCCACGCAAATAAAACTTCCAATCCTTCAAAAACACCAACATCTCCTTGAATTCTATCCGCTGTAATAAGTACGGCTCCATTTTCACGAGCTGTTTCTCTTATTAAAGCATCTAACTCACCTCCAGGCGCCATTTTTATTTGATTTATGGTGGGCCGCATCCCAACAACGTGAAGTGTGATAAATCCTTCCTTATGGAATTTTCGTAACTGTTTTAATACATTTAATCCAAAAAAGCCGATTTCCTTGTTAATATTTGTTCTATACTCAACTTCAGCAATAACAATATTAGATATATAAATTTCTGGTTTTTCTCCTAACTCTCCATCTTCAATTAAGTTAAGGATTTGACCATTAAGGATTATTGACGTGTCACAGGTAAATTTATCTGACATTCTTTTCTTACATCTCTTTTTTCATTTCTAACATTTAAAATAATTTGCCTTTGGATAAATTTATGTGGAAATTTAATAAAATAAAAAGTTGAAAAATTTAAAATTAATAAGTATTTTCTTAGGTGTAAACCACTTCACATAACTATTTAGTCTAAGAAATGAGCAGGAGGACATATTTAATATTTTTTCCTTTATGGCATCTATTTGTTTATATTTATAAAATTATGAAGCTTTGTATAATATTTATTAATGATGTGTAGAAATCAATTCAATCTTATTGTAATATAAAGAAAATTACTATACTAAAAAATTATGACTAAAAAACTTTATAGTAGTTTAAGATTTCAACAAAAATTATAAAAACGTAAGCTTAAATATAATAATTTTTATAAAAAAGTTGCAATTCAAAATTATTTTTATAATTTCATCAAGTGTAAAATTAATATTATGCTATATCTTGGAAGAGAATTAAAGTTTGGGCAGAAGAAGCATATTGACTTCGATAAAATTGAGCAAATCTTTTATGATAATCTTTATTTTGAAGATATTAATTTTGTTTTAAAAGTTCCTCTAATAAGTCTTACCAAAAAAAATAATTGTGATGAACTTAAAATAGAAAAATTTGATCTTTCAAAATATATTTACTTAATACCTTATGTTTAAAGACCTTGAAATCGTGAGAAATTTATATTGCTTTATTAAATAATAGCTTATTTTTTACATAATTAATGTAATAATCAATATAAATGAAGTTCGATCTAAATTCATTAGTGTATAACATAAGAAATGAAAATCAAAATCTATTTGTTTTTATTCATTTCACGCTCTAATCTGAGAAATGAGCAGGAAGATATATACTAAATTTAGTACCTTTATCTGGTTCACTGAATACATCAATCCATCCTTTATATTTCTTAACTATATTATAAGTCATCGGTAAACCAAGTCCTGTTCCTTGTCCTGGTTTTTTAGTGGTAAAAAAAGGTTCAAAAATTCTTTCTATTATTTTTTTCTCCATTCCTTCTCCATTATCTTCAATTATGAGCTTTACATAGTTTCCTGGAGATACATTAAAATTATTTACTTGAAATTGTTCTTTTATTACCGAGTTTTCTGTTCTAATAATAATTTCACCACTATCTTGGATCGCATCTTTTGCATTTGTTATTAAATTCAGAAAAATTTGTTCAAATTTACCAGGATCTACAAAAATATTCCATATATCAGGATGGAAGTAAGTCTTAAATTTAATGTACTTTGGTATTAAAATTTGTAGTAGATCAATTTTTTTCTCAATAACTTTGTTAATATTAATTATTTTTTTATCCGGTTTACTAATTGTACTAAAATTTTTTATCTGTTTAATTAAATCAGAGGCATCAATCGCGGAATCATGGATTTTATTAATATATTCAAAGATGTGACCTTTTTTTTCCATTTCTTTTAAACTTAAATCAGCGTACCCTTGAATAATAGTTAAAAATTGGCTTAAATCATGTGCAATCCCAGAAGTTAAAATGCCAATTATTTCCATCTTCTGAATTTTTTCTAAATTAGATTGGAGGATTATTTCTTGCTGCTCTCTCCTTTTCCGACTTAGATTTTCGATGACTTTGTAATCATTATCGGTTTTAGTAAGAACATGTTGGTGGGAATTTGCAATATCCAAAATTTGAAATTTATTGAATTTTTCAATAGGATAAGTGCATAAGGCAATCATCTGATAATTTCCAATGATTGTATTGACTCTAATCTCATATTCAATAAATTTTTTAAAATTTTCCTCGGTCAACCATCTTAAATCTCCAGAAACTCTCAAACCATTATAATTATGTTCAAGTGCTTGATCTAGATTCTTTATCCAATTTTCTAAAACGTCATTTATATGTAAAATTTTATCCTTCAAATACCACTCCTTATATGGTACAATTTTTATCTGATTTCTTTGTAAATAGGTTTGGAAATTTGGAACAGAATCTTTTAAGTAATGTATCGCATCAGCCCTGCTTAACTCTTCAGGAACTATCCACATACAGTAGTAATTTTCTTCTAATCCCTCTTTAAAATATGGTATTAAAACATCAATTAAATCCTCTCTTTTTTCATAAAAATAGCACAAATGAGTTCCATCAGAAATTTTTGAGAAGAGATCTGGGTTGACCCTTTTTAATTCAGAAAGCAATATAATTCATCTAAGGTAGGTAATTTCAAATCTTTAGATGAATCATATCTAAATTATATTTAAATATGTCTGGAAACCAAGATTTAAATATAAAGTCCAAATTTGGGAATTCAAGCACAAAGACCTATGGCTAGAAATAGGATAGAAATTTTAAAAATAATCATTAAAACAACAATAGTTAAGATCTTTGAGTAAATTTTTTTTTCAAAAGATTTTGATTTTATCGCATTTTGAATTTACTATTCCAAATTAACCTATAGCTTCCTCATTATTTAAAATTTCAAACTTCTTAACACTATAATAAATAGGTTTACTTAGGCGATCAACAGTAGCTACTATTAAATCTTTTCGAGAGCTCATTGCAACCCTTGACATTTTATCTAAATCTCGTAACTCTATAGGCTGCCCCTCAAATACGGGATAGATTAAAAACTTGGCTGTGTCATTTTTAAAATCAGCACCACGTTTATACATTCGAAAATCTAAACCCTCTCCATATCCTGTACGAACGATATAGCCTCTTTTTCTTAAATCGCTGTAGATAATATATTTATGCCAAAGACGGTCATCAAATTGAGTAAAATAGGTCAGGAGGCTCTCAAAATCGAACAAAGATTTGTTCTTATCATTATCTTCCCATAATAATACTCGTTTTCTTTCACATAGAAGCAAAACTTCAACAGCATTAAGAACTAAGATTTTTTGGCCATCCTCATTCTGTTCAATGTCTCCAATCGATGATGTATTGTAAAATTCTTCAATTCCTTTCTCATTTGAAATTTGGACTTTATCTTTTTCAATTATTCCTTCTAATTGAATTTTCTCTGTTTTTTCAGTTGATTCTTCAGTCATGAGCTATTTGAAGGAATTAATTATAATTAATGAATTTATCCAAGTACTTATCCATTTTAATTCGAAATTATAATTATATGTTAGGAGGTTAAGCCTTATTTAATGGGAGACTAAAGAAAAATGTGGATCCTTTGTTTTTTCCTTCAGATTCCATCCAAATTTCACCTTTATGTGATTGAATAATTTTTTTAGAAATATATAGACCTAAACCTGTTCCGTCAATTCCTAAATCCAATCCCTGACCATATCGTTCGATTTTTCCAAATTGATGGAAAATAACTTTCTTTTCTTCTTCTGTGAATCCAATTCCATTGTCGGTTATAGATACAATCACAAAATCCTCTAAAATTTCTGTTTTTATGTCAATCCAACCTTTTCGTGGGGTGTATTTAATCGCATTTGATAGTATATTTGTAATGACATCATGGATTTCTTCTTTTTCAAATCTTGCAATTATTGAATCAACAATTTCGATATTAATTGAGTGTTCCCTCTGAACAGCAAGAGAATGCAACTCATGAGTGCAAAACCTTATTAGAAATGATAAATCTTCTTCTTCTAATCTAGGTTTTAGTTCGGAGGATTCTAACTTAGATGTGTGCAAAAGATCTTCGATAATGTCCTGAAGTCTTTCACAACCTTGAGTTATTTCTCCTAATTTTGAGATTATATCAGAATTTAATTCATCTTCATACAATGATAATATTAGTTCAGCAAAACCTTTTATTGATATTAACGGAGTTTTTAATTCATGCGAGGTTCTTCTAACAAAGTCAGATTTTAGTTTTTCTAAATTCTTTTGTTCCGTAATCTCATCTAACCAAAACCTAAGTGAAATTAATTCTCCATTTTTATTATATTGTTGCATTCTACTTCCAGATAACCACTTAATTTTTCCATCTCTGGTGATAATTCTAAATTCTAAATTAGTATCATCTCTTTCTTTTGTCAAATTCAATATATCTTTTGGATAAATTACTCTAGGAAATAAAGGTTCATTTTCTATCGCTTTTCTTGTGTATCCCATAATTTTTAGTAAAACTGGATTAATATATACAAGTTTATTTTCTTTTAAATCTAATTCTAAAAAACCTTTAGAGGAGGATTCAACAAAGTCTTGAAAATTGATTGAGAAGAGTTCATGTTTCCACATAGCCAAAGCAAATATCACACAGAAGATTGTATATCCGGTTATAGTCATTTCAGGAAAATCTATTTTTAATAACACAACAATTAATGAATCAAAAACCAAAAAAATGGCAAGCATTACTAAAATGCCTATTTCGATATATCTGATTTGTTTTTTTCTTTTGAATTCTTCTATATTTTTATAATTTTTAAAACAAATAACTAGACAATAAACTAATATTGTAATTATCCACAGAAAGAATATATAAATAAAAATTTCATTATCAGGATTGCTATAAGTCCAACCCCAATACACTCTTCTGAAGCCTACTCCAAAAAGATCGGTAAATGTTCCCAATACATAAAATAATATACCAGGACCATAAATTATTAAAAGAGATAATTTTTTTTTTGTTTTTTCTAATTTACCATTAATTAATAGAACAAAATGAAGAATTAGGGTTGGAAGAATTGCCGTTATGGAATAAAAACGTCCCCAAAGTAAAACTTCTTGATAATCATCTAAAATGCGAAAAGAATATTCAATAAATCCTAAAAAAGCTGTTATATAGCACATTGTTGAAAAAATCCTATTTTCTAATTGCTTAGGGTTTTTTATAATCACAACTGTCCCCAAAAAAAAAGAGACTACCGTTGAAATCAAAGATAATAATGCAAAGATATTCATGATATGAGATTAATTAATCAAGTGGAAAATTATAAATTTTTGTTTTTTAGAATTCTTTAATTAAGATTGGGGGGTGTTTAAGAGTCGTAGTGTTAATTGAATTCATTTTATAGATGGGATCGTAAAGTAAAATGTAGTTCCTTTACTTTTTCCCTCCGATTCCATCCAAATTTCGCCTCCATGAGATTCAACTATTTTTTTTGAAATATATAATCCTAAACCAGTTCCGTCTATTCCTAAATCAAGACCTTGACCATAACGTTCAATTTTTCCGAATTGTTTAAAGATTCTACCTTCTTGTTCTTCAGTAAAACCAATTCCGTTATCTTTCACAGAAATCATTATAAAATCTCCTTTTTCTTCTGTATTTATGCTTATTTTCCCATACGGAGGAGTATATTTAATTGCATTTGTCAATAAGTTTGAGATTACATCGTGGATCTCCTCTTTCTCGAATATACCATATTGGCCATCTTGTATATTTAAATCAAGGGTTTGATTTCTTGCCTGTGTCAAAGATTGCAACTCATGTACGCAAAATTTAATTAGAAAAGACAAATCTTCTTTCTGAACTTCTGGTTTTAATTCTGGAGATTCTAATCGAGATGTCTCTAAGAGATTGTTGATAATATTCTGAAGTCGCTCGCAGCCTCGATTTATTTCATTTAGTTTTGAAATAATTTCTGAGCTGATTTGATCCTTATGCAATGCAAGAATTAGATCAGAGTACCCTTTTATCGATATGAGTGGTGTTTTTAATTCATGAGAGGCTCTTCTGAGAAATTCTGATTTTAATTTATTAATTTCTATTAGTTTCAGTTCAGCCAGTTTACTCTCAGTAATATCCATTCCATAAAGATTTACATAATTCTGTTCTACAAATGGAGTAATTGTGAATGAATAAACCTTATCTTTAAGTTCAATATCGACATCAACGATAAAATTAGTTTCAAAAGCTCTTTCAACTTCTTTCCGAATAATATCCGGTATCTCATCGTTCTCTTCAACATTTAAAAGATATCTAGCTGAATTATTCATATATATGATTTTGTTTCTATTTAATCTTAAAACAGGGTGGGGATTTTCTGATGGGAATTTTGCTAAGCTAGTGATTTTTTCTTCAGCTTTCTTGCGCTCTGTAATGTCTCTGACAATTGTCCACATCCTTACTGGATCTCCTTGATCATCTTTTATAATCCAGAATCTAACATTAACTGGAAAGATTGTCCCGTCTTTTCGAATATATTCTTTCTCATAAATACCACTGTCCTTTTCATCGGCAAGCTGAGATATCATCATGCTATCTTCCATTTCATGCCATCTTTGGGGTGTTACCTCTCTAAAACCTAATTTAAAAATCTCTTTACTGGAATAACCAAGCATCTTAAGAAATGCATTGTTACAATCAATAAAAATACCCTCCATATCAGCCGAAGCAATCCCATCTGTGCTTGATTCAAAACCCATACGGTATTTTTCTTCAGATTCCCTTAACCTATTTTGTGCCTCTTTCTCTTCAAGTGTAGCCTTTAAGCGAACTCCAATATCTCTAATCATATCATGTTCCTCCTTTAGAAATGGTTTATCTTCGAGATAATTAACCTCAATCAACAAAATTCTTTCAATAATTTCTACTTTAGTTGATAATTTCCATTTTGTTTCTTCAAAATTACCAAATTTATATTCCCTACCATCATAAGTTATTCGTGATGTCGTAATATCTGGAAATTGAAATGCTGGAGGAATTAATTTAAGAACGCCATTTAATATATCTTCAAAAGGAATACCTGGACTTTCGATTAGTTTAGATAATCCATATAAACAAGTGAGTTCCTTGACTCGTTCACCCAGATTGTGTTGTGCTTGTTCTAACTCTTCTTTGGCTCTCTGTCTTTCTGTTATATCACTTATGACACCTAAAATTATCTGTTCCCCATCAACACTAATCATTTTACCCCTTGCAGAGACAAAAACATAATATCCCTCTTTATGTTTCATTCTAAATTCTATTCCTGATAGGAACAAAGATTCCAGTGCATTCTTTATACCATTAATTACTAGTGATATATCTTCAGGGTGAACATAACCTATGTAATTTTTACCGATAATTTCTTCTAATTGATAGCCAAGTAAACTAGTAATTTGAGGACTAACATAAGTGACTTTTCCTTCAGTATCAATTTCAGCAATGACATCTTGAAGATTATTTATGAGATTTCTATAATTTTCTTCAGATAATCTTAATTCTCTTTCTGCCTTTTTACTTTTAGTAATATCACGTATCAGAGTTATTATTTGAACTACTTTTTCTTTCTTTAAAATAGGAATTTTTCGAGTTTCAGTCGTGATTTCTTTATTATTGATGATTAGACTCCCTACAGTCACTACCTGGTTCCCGTTGTTAAAGATTGAATGATAATGCTCCATAGTCCAATCAGGTAAGAATGGCCAAGCTTCTTTTGGCGTTTTACCAATCAATTCTGTATCTAGATTAAGATTTTTAACCCATTTTTTAAGAGTTTCATTTACCAATATAATTTTATAATTTTTGTCAATTACATGCAATGGATCTCCTAGAAAATTAATAATCGTTCGATATCGTTCTTCAGATTCTTTTAATTTTTGTTCTGCTTGTATACGTTCAGAAATATCTGTAATTGTGCCTATATATCCAGTAATCTTACCTAAATCATTTTTGACTGCAATAGCCTGACCATAAACCCATGTTATTTTACCATCAAGTCGCTTAAACCTATATTCTGATTCGAAGGGTATGTTATTTTCAGCAGCATTATAC
>CAZRBD010000080.1:0-18262 GCA_964598265.1 uncultured archaeon | reverse complement strand
GTAGGGAGAGTGAAAAATCCAAAAATTGGAAAATGGGAGATTGAAATAGCTGTTAGTGGAGGGAGTAGTGAGTTAAAATACTTTGTGGAGGGTGCTGCTCATTCCAGCGTTTCAATGACTTTACTTGCGCCACCAAACGGAATAGTTTCACCAGGATGGGGAAATAGAAAGCCAATTGGGACACCAATACCTGTTTTAGTTAGCCTGACAGATACGAAAGTGATTAAAGGTGCAAAAGTTTACATGAATGTAATTCCGCCTGGGTATAAAAGTCATGGTGTTGAGTTTCGTCTTCCCTTATATGATGATGGAAATCATGGAGATTCATTACCAGGGGATGGAATTTATGGAAATCTTTATACTGCCACTTCTGAGCATGGAACTTATCAATTTCTAATTAATGCCACTGGAACAAATAATGAGGGAAGAGCCTTCACGAGAATCAAGACTGGAGCTTTTTTTATGTTTAAGTGTGAATATCTCAGAAATCAAGAAACTTTATGTATTCCTGATTCTGATAACGATGGGCTTCCTGATAATTGGGAAAAGTATTATGGTCTAAAACACACTGATGGTACTGGAGATCATGGACCGGATGGCGATCCTGATTTAGACAGACTCAATAATACAGAGGAATTTTTCCATGGGACAGATCCGTATAATTCAGATACAGACTATGGAGGTCAAGGGGATGGCTCAGAGGTAGATATTGGATTAAATCCATTAGATCCTTCTGATGATATAGTAGAGAAATTTCCCCCAGTTAGAATATATCCTGGCAATAATTTTGTTTATATGATACTCCCTAATGCTTCCTATGTAGATTATAACAACCTTCACATATATCGATCAAAAGTACCAAATCAAGGTTTTTCAATTATCTATAACTCAACTTACGTTGAAAGTTACAATGACACATCAGTTAATAACTATGATACCTACTATTATCGCTTTATTGCAATAAATGTAGCATTTAATAAAGCGGGTTTAACTAAACCTTATAAGGCAATTCCGAAATTAAATGTCTTAGCGGCTGAGGCTAATGTAATAATAAATAATGGGAGCAAAACCACAAGTACAAACCTGGTTACAGTAAACATTTTGATTTCGTTAAATCATGAAACCTCAAAATTAGCAAATCCTCCTACTCACATGCGTATTGGTCAAAATTCATCATTACTATACGAAGCTCCATGGATTCCTTTTAATCCCCAATTTCCGGTATTATTCGATAATAAATCAGGAGTGAAATTTGTATTTGTTCAGCTTAGAGATGATCAAATAATACCCGAAATATCACCAGTCTTCAGTGCAGGGATCTATTATACAGGAGAGATTACCGAAGCTATCGGTGTTGGTACTACATTTACATTATTTATGATCACCGTAGATTTTATAGTGATAACAATAATCATCTATAGAAAAAAGAGAAAACACATGAATATTAAATAAAATTTGAATAGTTATCAATTTTTTTTTCATTTTATTATTCTTTTGATAATTTGATTACATTGATAAAAATTCATATATTTAATATTTTACTTCGGTTTTTAGTTTTCGGTTTAACTTCACTGACATTGAGGAAACTTTAAAAACTTCAAAATTATTATATTTCAACTTCCATGCAAAATTTTAAATACTTGAGAGATAGATAACTAATTTATAGCTTAATTCTTAGAAATTAGTGTTTGATATGAAGCCTGAAAGAATAAAGGAATTGAAATTTAAGCCAAAGGGTATAAAAGATGCTGAGGATTATTTTAAAAATGTTCATATGACTCAGGAACAGCACGCAATATTTCTTGATTTTGTAAATATTTTTCTAAAGCATATCCCTATTAACGAGATGGCTGTTAAAGGAATTGGATGGAGAGCAATTAGTGAATGGCAATTAAAACATAAACGAGATCTGTTAGGTCTTGAAAGTGAAACACCAGAGGAGAGAATAAAATCGATTGAGGAGATTCTCAATATTGTAAAAAGGTTATTAACAGAAATTTTAGAAGATCCCGAACAAAAATCGATACTTGATGATGTGATGAAAGAATTATTAGAATTTTATAATAAAGAACATGCATTCCGTTAAATAACCATAAATTTAGAATATTTTTTGTGATCTGACCTCCTTGCCACATCAACAGTTATTTTTAACAAAAAAAGATTAAAAAAAATAAGAGTAAAGCTTGATCTTTCTTGTAGTCAAACTTATTTTTGATCTTTTAAATATATATTCATTTCAACCATTGTACTGGTTCTAATTAAAGCTGCTTTAAGAAATTGAAAACCAATATCGTAAGTAGAGCCATCGCCCCCTATATGGATAATATAAGGTATTTCTCCTTCATATAATCCTTTTGCTTTACGAATTTTATATGCAGTACAGATTCCATCCGCAACCGTCGCTCCAGATTCGAACAAGTGGTGAACCCATGGAACTTTCCAAGAGGGTACATTATCTTTGGATGTAGAAACTTCAGCACATGACGTATTATTCACATAGATAATGTTTTCACCTGCGACTTGGGTTGCAGCTGTTGCCAATTGGTTCAACACCATTCCCGCACCACAACCGGGACATAAACCATGCCCGGGGTATAAATGAGTTTGCGGTTTTAATTTCTTTCGATTCACCCTGTAAAAATCTATTGGTTTTTCAGCACCAAACTGCTTGATTAATCCCATAAGCTTCTTATTGCGTTGTTCAGTATAGTATATTATCTGATCTATCTCTTTTTCCATGAATTTTGGTTTAAATAAATGTTTGAATTTACCCATGGATTTGAGATATTCAACAAACTTTTCTTTATCTATCTCAAGTCCTCGATAGTACGAAAACGTAGGCATTCCATCTTTTACACGAATAGAATATAGTGGCCAATACCCACAATCTGTCGCTAATTTAGATATTTTAACAGCATCTTCAGCAGCGTGTCTCCATCCTCTCATACAATCGGCGTACACTTGTATGAAAGTAGAACCATTTGACTTCATTCCATCCATCACCTTTCCCATGAAATCATTTGGATATGCAGGATTGGCTGTCGCAACAAATAACGCATTAGATCCATAGAAAGCGAATGGAGATACAAGATCTTGCTTCACTCCGACCTTACCAGGAATTTTTTCACCTGCAGGACCGGTGGTGGTTGATGCGAACGGAGGAGTTGCTCCACTTTCTTGAATTCCCGTGTTCATAAAAGCTTCATTATCATAATTAAGGAATAAAACGTTAGATTTTCCTTCCCTTTCTAGTATATCCTCAGCTCGAATCACATTTCTCTCTGGTGTTGACATTTAAAGATCCACCCCATGAATTTTATTTTTTGATTCTCTCACACCAAGGTACATGTAGAGCTGTCCTTCCATATCATTCACAGAAGCCATCATTTTTTTAGCAACGTCAAACTCATCACGGGTAACATCTCGTCCTCCAAGTCCTACTATGAAACTTCTAAAAATAGTCCCTAATGGATAGAGAGCAGTTGCAATAGAGGTGGAAAAAGGCGGTAATAAGTTGTTCAGCGAATCTGATTTTTCGAATATCATAAGTTTTTCAATATTGTGTTCCTGGACTATTCTTTGTAATTCTTCATAAGGAAATGGTCGATAACTTCTAATTTTAATAAGACCTATATCCTTATTTTTAGTCATCCAGCTAATGATGTTCCCACACATCGAACCCATAGTGATAAAAGCTATCTTAGATGAGTTATCAAGATTATAGGTTTCAATAGTATTATATTCTCTCCCAGTAGCTTTCTCAAAGCGCTTAAACACGTCTCTCATCTGATTTAAAACTGGTTTTTTATCTACATCGAGTCTCATTCTACCTTCTGTAAAATACCCGGGAGTCACGATTCCACCCCATACTCCAGGTTTCTTAGGATCAACATGATGTCTTGGCTTTTTTGGAGTTAATCTAAGCACAGTTTCATCTGGTATAAGTGTTAATTTTTGTACTGAATGCGAAATAATAAATCCATCATGTACAAACATTGTTGGGAATAAAGAATCTTCAGAGATCATTACAGCTAATATAGACGCATCATATGTTTCTTGAACATTCTCGGACATTATAGTATTCCAACCATAATCAGCTAATACAAATTCCCAGTAATTCCATATTGATAAATTCGGCCCGTTAAACGCTCGAGCAGAAATTAGCATAGTTAATGGCACTCTCCATCCCACAGCCATGGGAAGCGCTTCTGTCATCAATAAATAACCCTGAGATGCCGTAGCAGTAAAAGTTCTGGCTCCAGCGATGCATGCAGCTGTAGAGTAGCTCATAGCAGCTAATTCTGATTCTACATTTACAAAAGCAGCTTTTAATCTCCCTTGATGCACGACATCAGATAATCCCTCAACAGATTGGGTTTGAGGCGTGATAGGAAATGCACAAATGACATCTGGATCGGTTTGTGTTACTCCACCTGCTACAGCATAATTTCCAATCATTGCAGTTTTGATAGGTTCTTTTATCTCCTTAAAGAAAATTTTCATTGGTTCTACTGACATTTTATTTTACCTCCATTAATTATTCTCAGGCACAGCACAAGCGGCAGGCCCTTGTTTTAATTTTTTGCTAATAGCATCAACGGGACAAACACTAATACAATTTAAGCATGATTTACAATGAAATTGATCAATTCCCGTCATATGTTGAAGACCATCTTCACCTTTTTCTGTAAGAATTGCCAGATCGGGGCAAATATACCAACACTGTGCGCAATCAGTACATTTACCACCGTCTGCTTTTTGACCGCTCCAAATAATGTCCCACTCGCCCCATGAGCCAGTGTTTACCTGATCACTTCCTACAGCTATAACAGTCTCATCTTTGTACCAAACTCCAGCCATATCTAATTCAGTATAGCCTGGTAAGCCAAGACTTACTTGTTGCCATGGGACTTTAGAATCGACAGTGAAATCAACGTCAACACCTATATCATAAACACAGGTATCTTCAGTTGCTTGCTTAATAGCTACAATGTTTTTACCCGCAATTGCTCCTTTAAATCTCGCCATAATAGCATTAGATAAGTTTTCTATTGAAAAAAGATGAGAAACGCGGATTAAGGCTCCTAAGATAATAGTATTTGTAATATTTCGTCCTAAAACGTCCATAGCAATATTGGTTGCGTCGATTGTGGCTACATTAAGGTCTTTTCTTCCAACAACCTCTTGTAATGAAACTTGGTCCATTGTAGTATTTACAATTAACCATCCTCCCGGAGGGATTCCAGCATCTACATCTATTTCTCCTAATAAGGAGGGATCTAATACACATACAAACTGTGGCCCATATACCTGCTCGTTATTTCTAACTAAATCTTCGTTTGCACTCAATCTTACATAGCTTTCGGTTGGAGATCCCATTCGTTCAGCACCAAAAAGAGGTTGACATGCACCATAACCATCATATGCTTCTACACATAAGTTGGACGCGGTTATCCCTCCTTGTCCTCCTCTAGCATGAAATCGCAAATTGATACAATGTTCTTTTAAAACTTCTTTAACATGTTCTGCAGTTAACATTTTGAATCACTTACTTTTTAATTATTTTATAGATAATCGTTTTCTATAAAATAAATCTTAGGATTAAATTTAAGTTTTATACTATTAATCTAAAATCCTTTCATGTCTATTTTGAATAAACTCAAAATTACCAGATTAAGAAGAAATTATGAACTTCAAATATTATTTATTTTATCTACCACGCATTCACATAATAGAAGTACATTCTTAATGCCTTCTTTAGAAACTAAATTCATATTATCTTTTCTAGTATGGACACATTTTAAACCAGGTTGAGAACTTATCCAACACGCTTCAAAACCTTCTTGAACAATGGGCATATAGTCAGACCAAGCACCAGTAGGTACGTAAATATCTTTTATATCGATTTTTAATTCTTGGGCGCTTCGAAAGAATAGAGCTTTCAATTTCTGAGAGGAAACTTTTCGAGGAATTCCATATGAAGTAATTAATCTTATCATTTCATTACCTCCTATAAGATCTAAGTTAATAAAATATGTAGAGCTTTTATTAAATTTATTTTTATACTTTTGAATGAAGACTTTTGCTCCGCCTAAATTTAATTCTTCAGAACTAGTACAAAGAAATATGAGATCTAAATTATCTTTCGGGTTATTTCTGTAAAATTTTGCTAATTCAATAATTGTTCCGACTGCGGCAGCATTATCATAAGCTCCAGGAGATTTGTTTCCAGTTCTATTAAAGTAATTTAAATTACTAATTATAGCAATTACGACACAAGTAGAAAGTAGAATATTGTTTAAAACAAGAGAATTAAAAGGTACAATTAATTTTATGATGCTTAAAATAAGAAACGTGGCGAGCATTATTAAAATGCCAAATACTGATATTATAAATATCAATATCCTGATGTGAGATGGAAATGTTTGTGACTTCGTATCCCAATGAGCTATAAATACTACTTTTGCTTTAGAATGGTTATTTTCCACACTACTATAAATATTCTCAGTTTCATAATTGTTTTTCTCGTTTTTAAAATATCGTATTTCACAATCAGTTGCTAAATCTAAAACTTTTTTGGCTATATAGAGATTTAATAAAAGAACTCCAATGGGGAGCCAAGTGTTAATGTAGAATGATAATGCCAATAATACTAAACAAATACCGATTGGAAAAAACATATATCTTAAAACAATCCAAATATAAAAAGACGTTTTAAATTTATCCCTATGAATTGGATTAAACCCCGCTTTACCAAATTCCTCAAGTATAATTTTAATTGCTTTCTTTTCTCCTTCTGACCCAATTAATCTAGGGAATGCAAGTTTTTCTGTTATTCTATAGGCATTCTCTACATCGAGCTCCACATCAGTAATACTTTTTCTTGCTATTTTAGATTCAAGCTTTTGGATTTCCATTTTTGATCCTAGCACCATATCTCTAAATTATTCAACAAATATTTAAACTACCCGCAAGAATTTCAATTTTCACGGTCAATTCAACTATTTAATATTCATTTTCAGGGGAATTTCGATCTTCTCTGAAATTTTTATGGATTTAACTCTCGTTAATAATTAACCAATTGTCCTTTTAACAACATGTTTGATTAATTTAGCATACTTTAAAAATACAAACTATTTCATTGAAAACCTTAAAAATTCGACAAATACTTAAAGCAATCCCTGATGGAAGATCTTTATCTTTACTTCGTAATAACTTCAAGTCCCATAATCCGCTTTCTAACTGCTTTGATTTTAAAGTATTAAAAACCAATTTGATTTGCGGATGAGAATTTGTAAAACCAAGATATTAAAGTGTATCGAGTGAAGACACGATATCAATCCACCAAAAAGGAAATGAGACTTTTAACCAATAAACGGTTTTACGGCTGTCAGTGTATTTATCAGGTTTAAAAAATCTTGAAGCTAAGAGCTCTTCTGCGAGTTTTATCTCTTCTAATTTTCTATAGTTAGGATGAGCAGCAAAAATTCTCAAGACAATGCCAGTAATTAGGTGAGAAAATGGTTTTTCTCTATTCGGTTTAAAAATGATTGGATTACTTACAACATCCAATTGTTTAGCTATATTTGCCCTATCGCTATTATTTATCCTCCATCTTCTTGTAGCATTGATAATAACCATACAAATCCTTTTTCGATTCGTGGGTCATCATCCTATCCCGCTTTAATTAAAACTTCCATTATAGTGGCAGAGTAATTAGGGGAATATTGGTTTCCATAAATCCTTCTAAAATCACCCTCTTCAGTTGAAAAGAAAACAAGAATTTAGTTGTTTTTTGAATAGCTTGATGCTGATTATTAAAACCATAATTATCAATAAGAAAACCAAATTGCCTATATGTTTTTAAAGATTGTAATTTCCTTACCTCCTTAAATTTTCTTTACTATTGGGGCATTTCCATGAGCCATTACATTGTTACTTTTTAAGAATTTTTATAGGGTTTGGTAGTTTCAATAATTCTTCTATTGAACCTACTTTTTCTTCCAAAAGATCAATTTTACAAAATATAAAATTGCTTTATTTTCTGTTGAGAGAAACCTAGGTAATGGATTGAATTGTATGTTTCCTCTCCAATCTTTCACATTTATCGTTTTAAATATTTAATATTTTATTAGTAAAGTATGATCCCTATTGGCTTAAGTTCATAAAGAGTCAAATCTCTAATAATAATTCTATTCTATACAAAATAACAAGAAATAAAAAAAAGAAATTTAAAATTTTTAAAAAATATCTTGTATATTATTATGTACGAACTACGGAAACTGAATAATCTGCCATCCCTAATCGAGGAGTAATAACTAGTAACACATCAGGATTTCGAAAATCTCCAATAAGTGGTTCAAGATAATCATCTAACTCTATAAAACCATCATTAGAAGCATCCACTACTATATCAGCTATAAATGAGTAGGTATATTCTCCTTCAAAGAAGTCCTGTCTCATGATTGTTACAAAGAAATGTGTAGTTGGAGAGTCAGGTACATAAAGATCCATATCATTAAATGGTACATCATTGAGAGAAACTGCATCAATCCACCAACCAGGGTAATTTTCAAGAGGATCTGTCATATATCGGAAGCGTACTCTAGTGTTCTGTCCTTTATAATCGGAGAGATCAAAATTTATAGTTGTCCAATCGGTAGAACCAGTTAATCCAGGTAGATTATCAACAATATTTTGGTCAGCTGCATCTTCATGTAGCATGGTACAGTAATCACCAACATCATCGAGAGTATCCCAGCGATCTAAATCTAAATTCCAAATTTGAACGAATCCATAATCCCAAAAGGGTTCAATGTCATACATGGTATAAATTGATAATATTGCATCATCTGAAGCTCCTAATTCTGAAAGATCAACATGCAAAAATAGTTCTAAATCAGAAAAAGCACCTCCTGGAGTTGAATACCATGAATCATCTTCATAAACCCAATGGGGTGCAACAACAAATTCGTCTCCATCAAATCGTAGTTCAGACTCACCTTGCCATTTTAATTTGCTTAATAGAATATAATCAGTTCCATATGATCCAAGCTTAGATACACCTGTATCACGGCCGAGTATTGTAATTGTATTTCCAAGATCAGTTCCTCGGAAATCCGTAGGCCATTTCTCTTTTAGTTCAGTAAGATGTACACCATCATTTTCACGATCTTCCCAATCAAAAGAAGTATATCCAGTACCCATTAAATTGGCTAATCTCCACGCTTTAAACATTGTTTCAAAATCAGTTGAATATGCATCTCCCAATAAATAGTCTAAAAGATCAACTCCCCCAGCAATTACACCATTAAAAACCCTACCTGCTTGTATATATTCTTGTAAAAAGGTACCTGATACAACGTCATTAAGGTAAGTTGCCCAGAGTAGAGCTGCACCATAATCAGCTAAAATATTAATACCCCCTTGATCACCCCATTCAGTTAATGAATTGTCAGGGGTTGCTAAGAAGCTATTAATATCACCCCACGCAGTTGGATATCCACATAAGTATTCTGCGAACATTGAACTACCCTCATTCATGAATGTTGCATCTGAAAATGGGGTAAAAAAGTCATCATGGATCAAATGTTGATACTCATGAGCAATCACTCCTTCATATAGGTATGGTCGATCACCATCAGGACCTACTCGTTCCTCCCATTGATAGCTATCTATACTGATGATATTTCTATCAAAATAGAACTCAAAGGTAGGAGAATAAAAGCCAGCAATGTAATATGGGAAATCTGTGAAATAATTATCGTCTCTTACGTTTGATACTAATATTACATTTTTACCTGTTGGAGAATAAAAGTAATCAGCTCCTGCGCCTAAACCAAAAATAGAATTTATAACGGGAACAAGAGGAGCATCCCATCCATCATGGGGATCTGGTGTACCAAAATATGCTTCATCGGTGTCGACAATTCCCCCTTCACCTTCAAACTCATCTAGTAACGTTGTAACTTGTTCACCAGTTATAACTGGATATGATCTTCTTTGTGGATCTGGATCTTGCCAACCTAGATTAGCTTGTATCCAAATTTCAGTAGATTCCCCAATTCCAACATCCCATAATTCATAATAAGTAAAGAAATAATACCCATTATAATCATCGAGGCCTAACCACATTTTGGTCTCTTCAATGCTATAATCAGTAGTCTCAGTACTACTAGAACCTTTACCATTAGCTGCGGAGCCTTCATTTATTCCATAGTCAGCATCTCTGATTTTACTTCCTAACCGTAATGGTTCGTTTAATAATGGTTCTGTAGTAGTTACCCCCGTAGTAGTTGTTATTAAAAATGCTAAGCTAGCAACATTTAAAAAGCTGAAGAGCACTAGTATTACAAATAGTTTTTTTCTCATTTTTTTATTCATCTCTTAATTTTTTTTTTAGATTTTTTTTTCATTTTGTTTTATTTCTATAATCTCAAATAATTGAGAATTTTCCTAAAATGCCTCAGAATTACTATTATTCATCATAATTATCGGCATTTTTAGTGATGTTAATAATCGATATCATTATATAAAACTTTCCCTTTTATCTCATTACAAAAATGAATAAATAAATTTATGGGAAAATTATCCCGCTCTCTTTGAGATTCCCATACTTCTTAGTTTAAATTAGGAATATCAAAACATTTTATAGTATTCTGATAGAACATATTCATTCTAGTATATATTTATAAATATGAAGACCATTATTAAGACGAATTAAAATTTCTCATTTTAATTTCATCTCTTTTTTTTTTAAAAACCACTCATTCTGAAACTTATTAATTTAATTTACTTAAATTATTATCATCTTCAATGTCTAAGGAATATATTAGAGAAATCAATGTTAAAGACATATCTTTTATCGATAATATTAAATTCATTGCAGGAATAGGGGCATCAAAAAAGCGGGATTAGTTTTTTTTTTGAAAAATCACGCAGAAAGTTTTAAAGGAATCCTTTATGCGGTGCATCCTACAGTAAAAGAAATTCCAGGATTTGATAAAGACAACATTTATTCTTCATTAGATGAAGTTCCTAATAATGTTGATTTTGCATTTATTGCTGTTTCACCATCTCAAATATTAAATGTTTTAGATGATTGCGTGGAAAAAAGTAAAAAGAAGCGATTAAAATTTTTTAAAAATAATTTATTTATTTTATAACTGTCTTACTTGATTTCGATACTATATCCGCAAATTTTTTACCTTCTGCTGCGGATATCCATTCAATGATAAATCTTTCACTAGCTATATTATGCCTTTTCATCCAACTTCTAATTTTTCTCTCTCGTTTTGTGGCAAAATCATTTCCCGAGATATAATGACAGTCCTGTGGATGACAACCAGTTAACATAACTACTCCAGCACCACGATCGAAACAATGTTTAATAAAATCGATATCAACTCGTCCAGAACACATAGTTCTAACTATTCTTGTGTTAGTTGGATATTGTATCCGACTGGTCCCAGACAAATCTGCCCCCGCATAGGAACACCAATTGCACGCAAAAATTAAGACTTTTCCCGGGGCATTTTCACGAAGAGCTATATCAATTTGACGAAGGATCATTGCATCTGTAAAATTTGTCATAGTTATAGCATCTGTAGGACAATCCGCAGCACATGTTCCACATCCTTTACATAAAATGGGAATTATATGCGCTGGAGTTTTTTTTTCACGATCAGCGCTAACAGCATTATAGGGACATCGAGAAACACAAATTCCACAACTATTACACTTTTCTACATCGACAAATGCATATAAGGGTTCTACATGGAATTCTCCCTTAGAAATCAGCCTACTACAGCGCCCTGCTGCAGCACTAGCTTGTGTTACTGTTTCTCTAATATCTTTTGGAGATTCTGCTCCACCTGCAATGAAGATACCATCATTTGGGGTATCTACAGGTCGAAGTTTAGGATGAGCTTCAATATAAAATCCTTTAGGATCTTTTGCAACTGGAAACGGAATGATTGATGAGGATCCTTCTGCACCAATAGAAAGTACTACTAAATCAAACTCTTCAGATAAAATATTTCCCACGTTGATATTTTCTACAGAAAGAATAAGATTTTTGCTATATGGATCTTCTCTTATTTGACCAGGATGAGCACGTATATATAATACACTCTCTTTTCTTGAACGTAAGTATAGCTCTTCAAAGCCTTTCCCAAAAGCCCTAATATCAATATAAAAGATTACAACCTCTACCTCTGGCCAATGCTCTTTAATTAGTAAGCTATTCTTAATACTTTCCATACAGCAAAAGTTTGAGCAGTAAGGGTTGAACCGAACATCTCGAGACCCTACACAATTTATAAAAGCAATTTTCTTTGGTTTTTTAAGATCACTTGGTCGTATTAATTCTCCGTTTGTTGGTCCTGCTGCATTGATTAACCTTTCGAATTCAAAGGTTGTGATAACATTAGGATACTGACCCCATCCATATTCTGTAATTTTAGAAGCATCAAAAAGTTCGAAACCAACAGCAATTATAATCGCCCCTATTTTGTAATTATAAATTTTTTCTGAGTCTTCATAAATAATAGCTTCTTTATCACATTCTTTAATACACTTCCCACAAGCGAGAGGTGATAGACCTAAACATGTTTTCTCATCAATGATATAACTAGCAGGTACAGCTTGAGGATATGGAATATATATTGCTTTTCTCCAACCAAGATTACCCGAATATTCATCAATAACATTTTCAGGGCAAATATCGACACATTCGCCGCACGCAGTGCAAATTTCTTCTTTTACATAACGAGGATATTTCTTAACCTCAACATCAAAATTGCCTACGTATCCAGATATGTTTGTTACTTCCGCATTGGCAATCAAGATAATATTTTCGTGATTACCTACGTCAGCCATCTTTGGACCTAAGATACAAATTGAGCAATCCATTGTAGGAAATGTTTTATCAATAAGAGCCATCTTACCTCCAATAGTAGGTGCTTTTTCTACAAGAATTACTTCATAATTATCAGCTAAATC
This sequence comes from uncultured archaeon, assembly GCA_964598265.1. Lineage (GTDB taxonomy): Archaea > Asgardarchaeota > Lokiarchaeia > Sigyniarchaeales > SOKP01 > Loki-b32. Next base: position 5,260 of record CAZRBD010000080.1, on the reverse strand, counting down.
TAATGCTGCTTGAATTCCTGCCACTCCTCCTCCTATAATTAGTACTCGTTGTTCAATAGGGACAACAATATCATCAATAGCTTGTAATAATTCAGCTTTTGCGATTGCCATCTCAATTAATTCCTTGGCTTTTTTTGTTGCCTCTTCTTTTTCCGAGAGATGTACCCAACTGCATTGCTCACGAATATTAGCTACTTCTACTAAAGAGGGATTAACTCCCACACGTCTAAGTAAAGTTTTCCATGTAGTTCCGTGTAACCTCGGTGAACAAGCTGCAACAACAATTTTTTCTATACCTTGTTCTTTGATAGCTGCTTCAATCTCAGCTTGTCCAGGATCAGAACAAGTATATGTGTTAACGTGAACAAGTTTAACTTCGGGAAGTTTCTCAATATCTTTAGCTAATTCGTCAATATTTACAGTACCCGCAATATTTTTTCCACATTTACAGAGAAACACACCTATATTTGGACTATGTGGGGGATTTTCAGTTTGATTAGCCACTTTTAATGCTCCTATATTTTTATTTTTTTATTTTTCTTTACCTTTACCTTTACCTTGCACTTTTTGTCGTACTTGTTCAATTTTTTCTGAAAATCCTTCACGTACTTCTTCTACGAATTCACCACAAATCACTATTTTTTTTTTGAAATTAAAAGTTGCTTGATGAGGAGGACAATTTATTTTGATTTTAATTTGTGGTTTTAACCATTCTAAGATCTCAATCGCATCACCCAATTTATTCTTTGATCCATATTGAATAAAACAAGGAGCAAGAACTTCAATAAAACTGAAACCGGGATTATTTATACTTTTTATTAAACTTTTCTGTAACCGAAGGGTATCATACCCCGGCCATCTAGCCACATAAGTTGCACCTGCGGACGCTGCCAGACTTACTAAATTGAAAGGTGGTTCTACATTCCCATATGGAGTAGTTTGAGTAATATCACCTAGTTGAGTTGTGGGAGCTACTTGACCCCCTGTCATGCCAAATATGTTGTTATTTACACAGATAACCGTGAGTTCTATATTTCTTCTCGCAGCATGAATGAAGTGATTCCCCCCAATCGCAAAGAGATCCCCATCTCCTGAGAGCACGATGACTTTTAGTCTAGGGTTAGCGAGTTTTAAACCTGTAGCAAAGGGAATCGCTCTCCCATGAGTTGTATGAAAAGCAGGTCCTTTAAAACATCCACTTGAACGCCCGGTACATCCGATACCTGAAACAATAGCATAATCCTTGTATGTAAGACCACTTTCTTTTAAAGAATTTGTAATTGATATAATAATTGTCCCGATAAGACATCCCGGACAAAAAATAAAACGGTTCAAATTTAATCGATCTCTTAAGGGATGATCTAAGATGTCTATTGGATTTGATATTTGGTTTGCTGGTGACATTTATGAGACCTCCTTTAATAATCTTTTATAAAGAAATTTTGGGGTAAAAGCTATAGTAGTAGGGATGCTTATCCCCGAAACTTCAAACAAATGTCGGAATCTCTGAACTTCTCGAATGAGCATTCCATAATTCATTTCACTTACAATGACTTTTGAAATTCCTCTGTTGCTAATATCTACCATTAATTCATCAGGAAAAGGCCAGAGACTTTTTAACCTAATATATCCCACCTTGAGTCCTTTCTGACGTGCTTTTTCAATTGCTTCTGATACACCTCTTGAGTTAATTCCGTAGGATAAAATGATAGTCTCGGCATCATCAATATATTTTTCCTCCCAATCATTTATGTCTGGTCGTGCTTTTCTAATTTTGTCACAAAGACGTGTGATAAGTTTCTCTGCAGCTCCAGGAGTCATTTGAGGATTGCCTTCTTCATCATGAGTTAATCCAGTAACATAAAAAGAATAATCTGTTCCTGCTACAGCCATTCCGGGTACAAGATCGTCATCAAACGCTTGGAATGGTTTATATTTATCCGGTGGAACCTGAGGTCCTTTCCGGTCTATTATATCAATATTAAAATGGAAATTAACTGGTTCCATCATTTGTCCTAAAGCACCATCTGAGGCAACAACAACAGGTGTACGATATTTTTCAGCTAAGTTGAAGGCTCGAATGGTTAAATCATACATTTCTTGGACTGTAGAAGGAGCTAGAACAATTATTTCATAATCTCCATGAGAAGCATATCTCGTTTGATAAACATCAGATTGAGATGCATTAGTAGGTTGTCCTGTACTTGGACCACCTCTCATTATAGTCACTATAACTATTGGGGCTTCTAACATTACTCCCAAACCTATACTTTCAGCCATAAGTGAAAAACCGGGTCCCGAAGTCGCAGTCATTGCTTTTTTACCAGCATAAGATGCTCCGAGACATGATGTGATAGAAGATAATTCATCTTCCATCTGTACAAATGTACCATTAACTTCTGGAAGACGTTTTGACATGTAGGCAGCAATCTCTGAGGAAGGTGTGATAGGGTAACCTGCGAAATAAAGACATCCTGCTGTAATAGCTCCCTCCGCACTAGCGGCATTTCCAGTAGTTAAAACCATTTTTTGAGCAGAACCTTCTTTAATCATGTTTCATAACCTCCAAAAGATCTGTTTCCTTGATAAAAATTGAAGCAGTGGGACAGATTCGTTCACATTGACGACACCCAGTACAATCCTCAGGATTAATAGCAACAGCATAATGAAGCATACGACTATTAAATTTCTCAGCATCAGTACCTAATACTTCTTTCGGACAAAATTCGATGCAAAGTTTACAACCATCACAATGGGCAGAATCTACATTAACCTCGTATTTTTGAAGACGAGGAGGTTGTAAAATGGGTGCCCGTTTAGATTTTACCATATAGTTTCTATCTCACCATTATATGAAATATTCTATTAGAATCGTTCATTTTTGTTTAAATTATCTATTAATTTTGCAAGCACGTAAATATTACATGGATTCAGTCTTTATTTCTTTATATAAACTTCTCCCAAGTTGAAAGCTTCGAAGATTGACATCCCTAAATCGTTCTGGCATGCCATTTAATACTTGAGCATAATATTCTTCTTTTAAATCAATTTTCCCACTTTCACTAAAGAATTGAGAGATAAATCCTAATGAGACTATATTTGTAGCTCTGGTGAGGTTATTCTCATCTGCACGTCGTGTAATTGGAACTCTATAAAGGATACCTTCCTTAATTATTTCTTCGGCATTGTCTACAGTATGAGTATCAATAAATGAAACAGTATTCCCACAAATACATTCACTTGCACGAACAAAGCCCTTTTGATCTATTGCAATAAAAACATCAGCATCTTTATCACAAAATGGATAAGAAATCGGATTCGAGCTAAGAACGACATCGCAAAAAATAGGACCGCCCCTAACGGAAGGTGTATAATCAACAGTAAGGGTGGCAAAATAATTGCCAGCCATTGCTATTCGAACTAACACAGTTCCTGCGTATTTTATCCCTTGACCTCCTCTTCCCGACAAACGCAATTTTAATTTCAAAATTTTTTAACTTCAGACTATTAGATATTTGTCTTAAAAATATATAATATTAAATTTTTTTCAATTTTTTTCTTATTATCATTTTTTTAAATCTAAATGAATAAATCTTAACTGAAAAAACTATTTTTTTTATTTTTTTAGTTTTATATGATATGAAATGATATCATTAAGTATTTATGCTAGCATTGCTATATTAATCTTAATGAAAATCTTCATATATGATGCTTGTTCACTAATATATTTAGCGAAACTTAATGTTAAAGAAAAATTAGTTTACCTAGGCTCAGTATCCGTTAGTCCGATAGTAAAGAATGAATTAGTTTCAGAAAAAGAAAAATATTCTGATGCTAAAATGCTACAAGAAAACTTAGAAAAGAATTTAATTGAAGAAATGAAACTTAAACAGGGAAAGAGTACTTTTTCAACAAATTTAGGTAAAGGAGAAGATGAATCTATACAGTTATGCTTACAATTTGATGCAATTTTGGTAACAGATGATCACCACGCAGTAAATACAGCCCTACTTGCAGGATTAAAACCCAAAACATCAGAAATAATCTTAATTGATTTGTTGAAGGAAAGGATAATAAGTTATGAAGATTTCCAATATTATTTTAGAAAACTAGCACAAATTAAGTTATTAAAACCCGAAGTTGTGTTATTTTTTATGGATAAAGCTATGGAAATAGATAAAATCAATTCAAAAGGAGAATGAAAATTGACAAAACAGATGAATTTAAGGTTAGATGAGGAATTAATAAAGGAATTTGAAGAACTTGCCGAAAACGAAAATCTTGATCGCTCAGCTTTAATAAAGAAAGTATTAATAGAAGGAATTCAACAAGAACGATTCAATTTTGCTATAAAAAAATATGTACTGCAAGAAATTTCACTTGAGAGAGCAGCAGAAATCGCAAAAATATCTCTACATGAACTAATTGCAAAAATTACCCAATTAGGAATTCCATCAAATTTAACTATAGAGGATTTCAAAAAATTAATATAAACATAGAGTTTGATTTAAGTGGATGAGAAAAAGAAGAGAGAAATTGAAGAAATGACGAAAACCAAGGGTTATAAGAGTATAAGTGAGTTTATTAGGGAAGTTATTGATGATAAAATGAATCTTCAAAAAATAGTTGATGATTTTAAAAACAGAAATCCACCTTTGGATATAGAAAAGATAGAAATACCTGAATTCATTCCAGATGGTAAATATTTGGGTATTTCTCGAAATACAATTGTAGTAATTGAAGACTCAATGCAAGAAGCAATGAAAAAATTATTTGCGAAATTTCCAGAATCCGCTGCGGGAATAATTCGCAAAGGAAAAGAGATGGAATCATTTGAAACTTTATATTCTCTATTTTCTGCTAGTAATACGAAACGTTATCACCAAACTAAGATATATAACAATTTTTATCCGATGCTTGAATTTTCTATTATCAATAATGGTGAAACAAGATCTTTAATAGGATTAATTGATACAGTGCTTCCTTAATGACGATAGATAAAGAAATCATCAAAGAATTTGATATTAAACCTGCTAAAACAAGTACTATTTTAACAGCAAATGGTATAATTGAAGCACCAATTTACCAAGGTAATTTTCAATATGAATCCAAAGTTAGTGAATTGCAGTTTGTATCTACAGATATTAGTGGACCATTAGCCATTCAGGTTTTAATCGGAAAAAATTTTATTGATGAGTTTAATTTACTTTTCCTAGGAAGAGAAAAACTATTTTGTATCCAAAAACTTTGAATATTTGGT
>CAZRBD010000079.1:0-18331 GCA_964598265.1 uncultured archaeon | reverse complement strand
ATCAGATAAATTCAAAGCAGAAACATCATGAGTTTCATGAACAAGATGAGGAAAATTATGGGCGATGGTAAATTAATGTTAAGGCTTTAGTCAGATTGAAACTGTCTTCTAAATTCAGCTTCTTTATTAGCATCACGACTCTTCTCTTCTTCGTCTAATTGTTTAAAGAAATAAGATAAGAATTTCCAGAGGTTGAAATATTCTTTTCTTATTATTTTATTTTCTTCAGTTAAAGGTTCTAGAATCTTTATGGCTTTCTCGCATTTTATCTTTCCTTTAGTATAATCAGCCTTTCTTGATAGAGAATTTAAAAGACCAAACCAAGAATAAATATCATTTTCATATAAAGATAATGCTTTCTCATACGATTCTATAGCTTTGTCAAAATCCTCTATTTTTTGATAAGTTCCACCAAGATGTCTCCAACTAAATGAGTCATTTGGTTTTTTATTTAGATGTTCCTTATATTTATCAATTGACAGCTGGTATTGCCCATTTTTTAAATATAACCTTGCAAGTAAAGGATTTAGAGTATAAGAGTCCGGCTCTGATTCAATTCCTTTCTCAGCATACACTATAGCCATTTCAAAATTTTCCATAGCTTCATATGTTTTACTAATTTGACTTAAAATTCTGAGGTCATTAGGATTATTATTTTCTGCTTTTAAATAGCATTCTAATGCTTTGTCATATTCTTTTAAATTATATAAATAGAGGAATCCTAATCTTTTCCAAGCTTCGGTTTTAGAGTCGAGTTGTATTGCTTTTTCGTAGCATTCAATAGCATTTTCATAATTATCAACAGCTTTAAAACAAGATCCTAACTCAACCCAGTGTTCTGAATTATCAGGTTCTTTCTTTACTAATTTTTTATAGATATTTATTGCTTCTTGAGGTTTATTCAAAACTTCTCTTACTAAGAATCCTAGAAATGATAATGTATCTATATCATCAGGTTCAGTCTCTAGGATATGTTCAAAACAAGTTTTAGCCTTTTTTACAAGTCCAATGGCTTCGTCATAGTCCATATCAGGTACTTCCATGGCTAAATTATAATAAGCCATACCCAAGTTGTACCTTAAATCAGTTATTTTAAATTCTTTTGGACAGATCTCAATTAATTCTTCATACAATTTAATTGCTTTTTTATAATTACTCAACTCATATAATTTTTCTGCCTCTTCAAGTTTAACGTGAAAATTCATCGATTTTTTCACCTAAATTGAATTTATGATGGTAATTATAAGTTATTTACTATTTTACTGAATAAGTGGTATAGTTCTTATTGGAGGGGTAACCCCCATAAAGGAATAAATTATCCCCTAATTGTTTAACTTTAAATAAAAAAAAAAACCAAAATCCTTCACGAATGCGTCTATTAAATATATTTAAAGAAAACTTAGAATCATTCGTACATAGAATTTGGTATATCGACTTTACTCAAGTCCCTGAAAGAAAGAATAAACCTTTCCATTAACTCCCTTAAGCATTTCTTTAAGCTGCGGCGACGGGTCACCATACACTGTAAAACTTAGATTTGACTTTGAGAAAATGACTTTCCTAAAAATAGGATTTTAAGTTCTTCGTAATTTGGCGTAGTATTTCAAGAACGTGTTAATCCTAAAGATACTCTATATTTTCTTGGAGATTTATCATTTAAAAAAAAGCTCAGCACTTAAATTTTTCGAGGCATTAAATAGTTTAGAGATCCAAACTCATTTTATGATAGGGAATCATGATTCTGATGAAGTTATTAAGCTCACCAAAGAATTTAGTATAATAAAGGCTATTTCATTATAGAGAGAGAAAAATGTCTATAACAATATATCTCCAAGTCTTTTCCAAAATTCCATAAATGTGTTTTTATTAGATCTAAATTCTTTTTCTAAGGATTCTATTTTAGTTAAGTTATCTGAAGATGTTTTATTGAAAACTTCAGTAAAGATATCATTAAGTAATGAAATTACTTTAGCTTTACTAACTAGACCAATAAAAATTTCAGAATTTTTCAATGTCAAATCAGAATATCTATAGTATATTCTATCTATAACCTAAAGATATAGAAGACAATCCAGAAACTGGTGGAATGTATGGGAAGAAGAACCTCTTGTCTTTCTTGAGATTAAAAAAACCTCTATCTCAATTGGAAAGAACGAAGCCAACCAATTGATAAGGTATCTCAGACTTGAAAATGTGCCCCTAGGAGCGCTATTTAATGGTAGAGAACTTAAAATCTATACGAATTATGAGAAGGGACAACAATATTTAATTGGAGAGATAAAGTTAGAACAATTTCTAGAGAATTGGGACTTGATTGAGATTTTATCTAAAGATTTAGTAATTACTGGTGAATCGAAGAAATTCGTTGAAAGAATGGAAAAAATAAAGAAATCAATTAAAAATCTAGAGGAGCACAGAGAAAAATTAGTGGATAATATAGTAAATTTATTTAAAGATAGTATGGGAGAAGAAATTCAAAGGGAGATGTTGAAAAGGGAGGCAGGGGTACTAATTAATATAATTAAAACAAACTTAGAAGGAACATCTGAAGCTGGAACGAAAATTGAGATTAGAACTCAAGAATGGAAAGAGAATGAGCTGATTGAGCTCCTTAAAACTCTAACTATTAAAGAAAAAGCACTTCTCAGAGCAGCAGCAGAATTTCACCAACCAAAAAAAGGAGATGTAATGAATAGAATGAATGAGTTCCTCCAAGGTGTTGGGGAACAAATTGTCGATAAAATAGGATTTACTGGAGTAAAAGCAGGTATAACAAAAAAAACTGGGAGAGAGAAAGAATATATACTCCCTTCTGGAGTTGATATTGCCGATTACTGGACAAATGAAAAAAAGAGATATGTCATAAATCCAAGATATAAGGATATAATTAAAAAAGAATCTGAGAAATGGTTTTAAAATTATAACCATAATGTCAAGTGAGGAAGGTATAAAATTAACTATTTATGGGGGTGCCCATGAAGTCGGGGGTAAAAGTTCGATGTTTTCCAATCGGGCTAAATAAGTTCGGTTTTGTCCTATGTTATTATCGTTTTATATCCTATTTTATTTAAGTTTTTTAGATTGTTTAATAAGAAAAAAGAATATTTTAATGGAAATTAAATAAATAACTTTCTTATTTTGTATCTCTTAATATTGAATCAAAATGTTATTTCTTTAGCATTATACTCAATCTTACATCTAAGCTTTTATGCTTTTAATTTCTATCTCCATTTATATCTACGGTATCCATAGTAAGAAATCAAAATAACAGCAACACCAAGAAAGACAAGTCCATAACTCGAAGCATAACGCCAATAATATACTGTTATCTCGCCATAAAGAGACGCTTCTTCACCAGCGAATGCATCAACTAATACAAAAATAAATAAATATCCCTGAAATGAGGGAGTAATTTGAATAGTGCTTTCAAACGCAGTTATATTTTCTACTTCCCAATAAGTATCATAAGGTTCTCCTGTAAAAAAAGGTCTTAAAGCATATCCGTCTATAATCTGGATAGAACTTGTTCCATTGAAAATAGAAATGTTAAAATATATTTCTTGATTAAATGATCTCCACGGAAAATCAATATAGTAGTCCATGCTAATTCCCTGATCTAAATTTCGAGTCTCTTGATAGGGTATGAACAAAAGACAGATGCTAGAGGTGCTAAATAAAATTATAAAAAATAAAAACCATGGAAATTTTCGAGGCATGCTTTTTCTCACTTTTTCTAAGTTTATTTAAAATCTATTTAATTTTACTCTAATCAATCCTAATATCTAGCTGGTTAAATGTATAAAATGTTATTAGCATAATCAATATTGACGCTCCAAAAAAAATTACTAGACAAAAGAAAGTTACTGCGTTTAAGTCAATTCTTTCATAAAAAAATAAATTCTCAAAAAATTCAAGTACTCTAAATAAATAAGAATTGATTGAAAAAAGTCCTAATTCAAATTCTTCTAAAAATCCTTGAGTTATCAAATAAAAAAAAGGGAAAATGAAAGAGATGGCAATATTTCGAGTCAGTGCTGAAATCAAAAAAGTAAGGGACGAATACAATATCAACTCTACAAAAATAAATAAAAAACCCGTCATGAAAATGTTAATTGAAATTAATAATTCAGTTTTAATGAAAATCACTATTAGGAATGCAGAAAAATAAAATAACACTAAAATAAGTAAGCTAAATATCACACATAATAATTTAATAGTAAGAATTTTATATCGAGACTCTGTAGCATAAATTATCATTGCAGATTTATTAGAAAATTCCCCTGAAACAATATCTGCAGTAAGAATAACAGGAATTAGGGTTAAATATCTACTATATATACCTATAAAACGTTGCCAAAATATCACCTCATCTAATTCACTTTGAATGCGTATATTTGCATTTCCAAGATAAATTATATATTCAAGTTCACTTAAGGTTTGGAAAATGGGAATAAATAAAAAAATAAAGCAAATAGCAAACTTTACTGAAAGAATATTTTTTTTCATATAAAAGAGAAACAAATGTTTGTCATAAAATAGTGAAGATTTTATTTTATTTTCTCTTTTCATTCGATTCTCCTTTGATAATTTTTTTATAAATCTTATTTAAAGTTCCACTAATAGTTGTGAAATTGAAATCCTTATAATTCGTAATTATTTTTGATACTTTTTCTGGATTGTCTGTACGGAAAATTATTTTTTCACTTAATATTTTTGGTGAATCAGAAAATAAATCTTTTTCAGTAAGTAGCAACTCAGAGAGATCTTCTATAGTTACATCCTTATTTTGGTTAATTCTGGTTATTTCATACTCATTAAATCCATGAATTTGAGCTAGATTGCATATCTTATCTGAGACTCTTATTTTGCCTTTATCAATAATCGCTATGTAATCTGCTATTTGCTCAATTTCAAGAATTATATGGCTTGAGATAATTACAGTGATTCCTTCTTCTCGTTTCGTCCTTATTTTTTGTATAAATTCCTCCCTCCCTAAAGGATCGATATTAGAGAGAGGTTCGTCAAGAAAAACTATTTTGGGATCTCCAGCAAAGGCTTGAGTAATTCCTAGTCGTTGCCGCATTCCTCTTGAATAAGTTTTAATATGTTTATCCCAATACTTTTCATCTATACCACTCCATTGTAAATATGATTCAACTTCATTTTGCTTCCTTCCACCTTTCTTTCTTAAACCAGTAACTAAATTAAGAAACTTTTTTCCGGTGATATTAGGATAAAAACCAATATTTTCAGGCAAAAATCCAATATCTCTCATTATTTTACCAGATCTATTTAGGATATTAGTTCCAAAAATGGACGCAGTTCCCATTGATGGTTTTACTAAACCTAAGAGCATTAACATTATAGTCGTTTTTCCCGCCCCATTTGGTCCTAAAAACGCAAAACATGAGTCGTGGATTTCCAAATTTACATTATCTATAACTACTTTATTATGATATTCTTTTGATAAACCTTGAATTTTTATGATCGGATCTTTTGTAGCAGACATAGTTTGATCTTTGCCAATTATCTTTTTATTAACTTAAATCATCAAAATCTAACTCATTTAATTATTTACATTTTTATGATTCATAAGAATTGGTTTTTCGACTTTAATTAACATAAAAAAGGTCAATTTAAAAATTTTATGAGTCTTTATCCCGTTAATTAATATGTTAATTCTCGTTTTTTTTAAGGGTTTTTCATTGAAATTGATCAGCCTTGTTCTTAGGATTTATTCTCCTCTATAATTAATATTTATCTTAAACTTATTCAATTTAACATTTAAACATTTTGTAGTGGATCTAACTTCATTTTCCGTCTTGCGACATTTCTTTCACTACAAGGAAAGATATAAATGACGATATGCTCTTAAACCGAATATCGTCTGGAATTTCGCGATGCTTTACACGCACATACCTTTGTAACCAATCCTTAAGAGCGGGTGATAGAGATATACTCTGAATGGCTGTTTTTTTTCGTGAAAGGTATTTTTGAGAAGGCATTTCTCTAAAATATTCTTGATTTTTGGGAACAATTAAATTAAGTTTAAATATGATTTAAATATGTCTTTTTGATAAAAAATAATAAGAGAAACTTAAATAACCGAGTGTAAATTAATTTAAACAAAATTGACTCTTTCGTATATGTAGAATAAAGGTGTTTCCAATATTTATAAGAAAATTTTGGATTAAACATACATAAGGGTGAACAAATTTTAGGTTTTTTAGGAAAAAAAATACCCCTTTTTTATTAATCAATTTCTTTTACTTTAGTTTTTCTAATTCTAAGTTTGGAACTTCTATAGAAATAAAAAATCAAAAGTAAAGAAGCAAAAGATAGTAATGATATTGCTTGAATTAAATAATGATCAAAAAATCTTATAGATATGTCTACTGTGATAACTAAAAGACCATGTGGTTTTATTACTGCTGCGCTTCCCAAATAAGGCCATTTATTTAATGAAGATACAGATATTTTTTCATTAAAATATGTTAAATTATTTGAAAAGTAAAGAGCTGAAGAAGGACGATTTTCAGCCCATTTATAATATTCTTCCCTATCCATAATAAACAAAGAAAAACTACCATTAAGGGCATAAATATATATATCCATAACTTGATGAGTCGAAAACATGGGAAAAGTTTCAGTTACAGATAATTGCGTATCTTCTGATATTCCAATTTCACCATACATCAATCTTCTTGAATTAGGAAAAGGAATAAATAAAAGAACTAAACCTAATGAAAAAAGTAGACATCCAGCGTATAAAGATTTCTTATTCAATCTGATCCCACCATCGAGAGTTTTATATTATAATTTAAGGAAAGATTACTTTTTATGTTTTATCCCCCAATTAATGTTTAATAGGTTATCAATGTAAATTTCTAGATTTCAACATATATGAAAAGATAAAAAATCAAGAAAAAAGAGTAGAAATGAAAAGAAGACGGACATATCTCCTTGTTATAATAATAGGAATAATAATAGCAGGATTAGTCATTCCATTCTCATTAATAATTAACAATTCTATAGCATTATCCAGAATTTATTATGAAATAAATTATAAAGGAGATTTGGAGAATTTGGAGACTATAATCGAAAAAAGTGAATTATTTGAATATGATAACTACTGCAAATATCGAGATTCTTGGGGGGAAGGTCCACTAAACATTTCTGATTATTCTTATTCTTATTATTTTATTGATAAAGAATTCATAGAATCCTTAAAGTTGCAAATTACCGAAGAAAAAAAGAAATTTCATTTATATACAGGCGATCTTTATAATTTTAAATATTCAATGGAAGTTACTAATGAATCATTGATATATCTAACATACAACAATAATAATATTATAAAAGCGGAGTTTGCAAACCATACAGAGATATTTGCCGCTGATCGAGTTTGGGATTATAGTTATAACAGATACACTTCAAATTGGGAAGGAAAATGGTATTTAAACTTTACTCAAATTCCCTTGGCTCCCACTAATTCCTCTACTATCGCATTAACTGATACAATTTTAGCTAAAATGAATTTAGAATATCATTATAGTTGTGGGTGGGGATGTTATGGAGATGTAAAGATTGAGCAATTTTTATGTTATAATTCTGACATCCAAATGATATTTGTTTACGCTCCTCCTTCATCTCATGCTATAACATAAAATCTATCTCTGGTAAAAAGAGCGCTCTTTTTGGAATGAGACTTTGCAATAATGAAATGTCTCAATGGTTATTTAAATTTCAACAAATTTATTTTTTCTAACTTCCATTCGCCATTCTATAAAACCAGTAATACCACCAATAAATAATATCGACCATGGGATATAAATGTAAAATGCATCAATAAAACCCTCAAAAAAAGAAATAAGAAAATATGGACCAGACAAATACAAACCCAACAGAGGAAAACTGATTCCAATCAATAAACATAAATAATATCCAATTTTTTTCCCTATAAATCCTAAAATTGCTCCAACTATAGCACCCACATTAATTAATAGATAAAAAAGAGAAATTAATAAACCTTCCTCACCCAATGACCACATAAAATAAAAATGTCTAGCAAAAAAATAAGTTAAAATAAAGAACTTTTTTCATTTTTTGGCGGGTGTGCATTGATTTCTCGTGCAAAACTTGGCAATAAACATGTGCTGGCTCACCAAATAATCATATTAGTAAGCGATATCTTTATATTTATTATGGGATTTGTTTTTTCAATATACTTTTGGTCAGCACCTCATCTATTGTTCATGATAAATTCTTCCAACACTTATTTTTATCACCTTTTTAATGATTTATAAAAACATAAAATTACACTCTAATTTAAAGAAAAATTGAAGAGTCAAAATTTGAACATAATAAGTTGAAAATCTCTAAATTTCAAACCTCCTCTCTTTTTTTGCCTTATTTTTCTTTTATAAATTCAAAAATTAATAGTTTATCATGACACTAAATAAACTTCCTGTTAAAAATAAGCTACCAAAAAAATTGCTCCACATCATCGTAGATAAGAGGGAACATAAGCTTATGGCGCTCCTAGATAAAAAAAAGGACATAATCACCTACAATTCAGAACAATTAGATATAGCCGATATAATTATTTCCGATGAAGTGGCAATTGAGCGAAAAGAGGGGTTCGATTTTGTCTCATCCATTATGGATAACCGATTATTCGAGCAGTTACTGCGTTTGAAAGATACATATCCGACTCCAATTATAATTTTGGAAGGCTTAAACGACAACGTTTTCAATAAAGTTGGGATGAAAATCTCCTCAATATACGGAGCACTCGCCTTCGTTTCTTATAAACTGGGAGTCTCAGTAATACCCACCAGAAATCTGGAAGATACTGCTATAGTAATTGAACGAATCGCCTACCGAGAACAGGTGAAAAATGATATGCCCCTCTTATCTCGGAAAGCCCCTAAGGGAATGACCATCGAAGACCGGAGAATATACATCATAGAGGGTCTGGTAGATATTGGCCCTAAAAAAGCAAAACTTCTAATCGAAAAGTTTAAGACTCCTAGTAATGTGGTAAAGGCAATTAGAAAGACAAATATTATTTTTACCAGAACGGGAAACCCAAAAGGTATAGAGGGGCCTTTAAAAGAATTAAAAGGCTTTAGTTGGAAGTTCGTACAGAAAAATCAGGAGATTCTTTTTAGTAAATCAGAAAGAAGTTGCCAGAGCACCATATAGTAATAATTTAATTCCTAATGCTTTTTAACAAATATCTAAAATTTCACTTTCCAAATAACGACAAAATTTCATCTTTACAGGTGCTAATTTATTATTGCAAATTTCCAATTTATTACTGCTATTTACAGGTAGATGTATCAAAAAAATTAGAGGATAAATCATTCAATAAATTCCTTAACTCTTTTCGCTTAAAACTGGAAATGGTATATAAATCTTACCAAAGAACAGATTTTTTTCTTTATATATGGATGATATATCCATAGTACAGAAAGATATTTATATAATGAAAAAAAAATTAGTAGTGACTAAAAATCTTAGGAGAATAAAATGAAAATTAACCAATTTAAAATTAGGAAGATATATAAAAAGATAGGTTTGTTGATAGTAGTTTTAATGTTAGTACCAAGTTTGTTAGTAGATAATCATCAGAAACTCGTAGTCTCTCTTGACGAGAAGAATAGTGACAAATTAAGTATTCGAGAATCTACTATATATCGCCAAGACACGTGGGGTTCAGCATATGATGTCGATGTCAACGGAGGGTATGCCTATATAGCAGATAGGGACTCGGGCTTAGCAATCATTAGCATATTCGACCCAACCAATCCAGGAATACCCATCAATGAAGATACAACCGGATCTGCATATGGTGTTCACGTGAGTGGAGATTTTGCCTACGTGGCTGATTCTTCTTCGGGATTAGCGATCATTAACATTTCAGATCCAACCAATCCAGGAGCTCCCGTTTATGAAGACACGACCGGAGAGGCATGGGGTGTTTATGTGAGTGGGGACTTTGCCTACGTGGCATCTAAAAGTTCGGGTTTAGCGATCATTAATATTTCAGATCCGAGCAATCCAGGAGTCCCCGTCTATGTAAGTACGACCTACTGGGCTATGGCCGTTTATGTACGTGGAGATTATGCCTATATCGCAGATGGTTTGTCGGGTTTGGCAGTCATTAATGTATTCGATCCTACCAATCCAGGAGCGCCCATCTATGAAGACACGCCCGGATATGCATTTGGTGTTTACGTGAGCGTACATGAAAATTATGCTTACGTTGCAGATGCAGATAAGGGGTTAGCAATCATTCACATTGGAGAAATGCTATCCCCAATAATAATAGACACCCCTGATGATTTTTCCGTTGATTTCGGTTATACAGGGGTAGATATTTCATGGACTGCGACAGACCAAGACCCAAGCAATTATACTATTGCTCTTCAAGGAACTGGTATTGTATCTGGACCGAGTGCTTGGTCAAACGGCACAGAAGTTATCTACAATGTTACGAATGGTCTACCCGTAGGCGAATATACCTACACAATCAAGTTTACAGATGATTATGGTAATTTTAGTACTGATACAGTTACTATGGCTGTTATAGATGTGGCAAATCCGATAATAACAAACACCCCAAGTGATTTTACGGTTGATTTCGGCTATACAGGAAAAAATATTACGTGGACAGCAACAGATCAAACTCCAAACACCTACAATATTACACTTCAAGGAGGGGGTACAGTATATGGACCAAGAGCTTGGGCAAACGGCACACCCATTACTTATAATATCCCGGAGGATCTCGTAGCAGGTGAATATATCTATACAATCAAGTTTATAGATGATTACGATAATTTTATTACTGATACAGTTACTATGACTATAAATGAGAGGAATTCGCCAGCTATTATTTCTTTCGGGATTTACTTTATTATACCTTTGCTATTCGGCATAATCCTTATGATACTGAGATCACGCAAAAAATACCATAAAAGAAGACATAATCAGTTTTAAATCAGAAATTCTACTTTTTTATTTTTTTTACTATTTTTTTTGCTATACTCAAGGCTCATTTTGTAGAGGTCTTTGAATTCCATCAAAAATATTTCCTAATAACCCAGGTCCTAACTCCATAGAAAGAGGTTCATTTAAACTAATAATTTTATCATTGATCCGTAAATTCATAGTATTTTCGAAACATTGGGCGACTACATGGTCGTCATAGATATGAATTACTTCTCCCAAAATATTATATTTTGCTACCCTAATCAAACTGTGGAGTTCTACGCTATTTTCTATGCCTTTTATCTTAATTAGAGACCCGATCACTGCTGAAATGTTCCCTGTTTGAGGATTTATATTAGATTTGGATTTGATCATATTTTTCGATATATTTTCTTATATTTGTTTTTTGATTTTGGATAAAATGATTATAGTTTTGTTCAATTAGCTTAATTTCTGAATCATCAATAATCTTGGAGATCTCCATTTGAAGAAAGGAAGATTTAGTGTTTATCAAATTATCAATTGTATAATCATATGAGATCATCCCACCTACTAAGGAGATTTTAAAACCCCCAATAAAATCAGTCGTATCTTTATTAATCTCAACAGGGTTTTTAAATAGATTTTGGACCTTACCATAATTTTCCATTAAGTATTTATAATCTCTTGAATTAAAAATCAACTCTATTTCTTGGGGTTTATCGATGGTATCCTTTATTTTTTTTATAGTTTTTAACAAGAATTGTATATAGTTCGAATAATTTTTTTCTATTTTATCTTTAATCAATTCATTTAAACTTCTTAATAATTCTCTTATTAATTGATTTTTTAAATCTAAAAATGATTCTTTACCCTTTAGAAGAGTTGATGAAAGAGATTGATTCAAAAAGTGATCATAGTTTTCTTTAAAGTGAGTTTTCAATTTCAAAGACCGATCATTACTTCTTTCAAAAAATCTTTTCTTAATTTCACCCTTTTGAAACACCGACTGTTGATTGAATTCTTTAATTTCCTTTTGTGCTTTCTCTATCAAATACATTCCTAGATTGCCAAACTTTTGTTTAATTTCCTTTTCTTCAGAAATTTTAACTCAACTCATTATGATGATATAATATCTCCAATTGAATCGTAAATTTTGTTTCTAACTACGTCTGTTTTATCAATATCATGGTGAAACATATCTGGAAGGATGAATACTAAGGGTTGGTTATTATATAATTTGAAATCTAATAGAAATTCATATTCTTCAAAAGACAATGGTAAACCAATTATTATCATACCTATTGAAGGATTTTTTTTTAATTCGTTAAATTTGTCAAGGAATGACGCTCCAGGTTCAATAATAGTGCCTTCAATCCCGAGAAGACCTAACATAATTACTATATCCTCTTCTCCTAACACATATATTCTTTGATCCAACATCAGAAATCTAATCCAATCTCTTCGATAATTAATTTATGTAAATTTTCTATTTCCTTTTGGAATTCAGTTTTGATGTGATTAAGAGCATTATCAATTTGATTTTCAAATACTTTTGTCTCTTTATTAATATCGGTTGCTAGAGTCATTATGGCTTTGTTAACCACTTCATTTTTTTCCTCAAGAAAGAACTCAAATCTTTTTCTATATTGCTCTCTGAATTCTTCAATATCTTCCAGATTGATAACTTTAGAATTATCTATTAAATCTTCATAAACCTTTTCAATATCTTTTAACCAGTCAAATACATCCATTTTAATTTATGTTTATTCCTAAATTTATCTTATTTTAATAATCGGTATTTTTCATGAACGATATTTACTAATTTCGGGAGTATAAATAACCGAATTTCCTCATCTTTTTTTATTAATACTTCTAAAATACTGAAAATCGCTTGATAATCAACATCATCAATCTTCATTTTAAAAGTTCTAAAATAATAATCCACATATAATTTCTCGATCTCCCAAATAAAATGTTCTTTACTGATTTTAGCTCTTAACAAGTAGCGATGGATGTCTTTAATTCCTTTTAAGTGTTGATTTAGCACAATAAATAATTCATCTACGTCAGCTAGATTTACCCATCTTCTAAGCAAGTCCTTGGTTAAGAAGAGGTAATTATCTACTAATAATTGAAGAATAAGATTTCTATCAATGTTAGTAATTATACCCCTATAAATTAAATTCAGATTATAAATTTCAGATATATATTTAACATACAAAGAGATCATTACCTTTTCCTTTTTATTCAAATGTCGAATCCCATCCTTCAAATTAGTGTAATATAATTGATCCAAGAAAGCTTCTAATACGAAAACTTCGTTAGTGGTTTTGAAATATAGAATTCCTTCTCTTATGACTCTATTATACTTTGTGGGTTGCATGAAAAGTTGAATCTCATCTAACGACGAAATTTCTATTAAATCATTAATAAAATCGGTATGATTTAAGTATTTTTCAACTAATTTGTTAACCATTTGTGATTTTTCAACGGAATTCATTCCAAGAATAGTTCCTAGAATAATATTTTTTATATTCGCAATTTCATACTTCAACAAATAATTTCTTAAAAATATCCTCATATTTAACGGTGAGTGTTGAATAATTTTCCCTACTAATTTAAAATAGTTATGAAATAGAGCCTTTTCTATTTCTTCAATTGTATAGGTCTTAAAATCAAGTCCAGGATAAAATCTGCTAATAAACTCAGCGAATTGTTTGATTTCTTGGATTTCATTCAATTTTTGAAGCGTGGCTTCATCCATTATGACTTGTTTCAAAAATCCAATTTTTATAACTGTATATGCATAAGAGGGGACTATTACCGACATGGAATCACCAGCTATGGATTAATTATTAAAATTTTATATAAAAATATAAAGACACTCATCTTCTCATTTTCTCTGTTTTTGCTTCAATAGAGTAGTAATCATTAAGTTCTTCGATGATTTACTAAAGTGGGTACGGAATTTTAGTCCAAAGCAAAATTGCCACTATTAAACCGTAAACAGCGAGCGCTTCACAGAGTGCGACCACGAGGAACGCCTTAAAGAAGGCTTCCTCTCGCTCTGAAAGAGCCGAAATTGCTGCTGTGCCAACAGTTTTCATCGCCCAAGCACTCCCTACTACAGCGGAGCTTACAGATATTGCTACGGCTATAGCTAATGCAATGGCAGTTGCCGAGTCATAATAATCTAATGTAGTAGAGGTTTGTGCCGCAACAAGAGTTACAATACCATTTGAAGTGAACACTACTAGAGCTATTAAAAATACTTGAAAAAAGGCCATTAGGCTCCAGAATTTCTGTTTTTGATTCATTTTTTTTGCATCTTGTTTTAATTTAAATAATTATTATTATTTTAAAAGAAAAAAAGGAAGTTTTACGTATAAATTTTCCTTTTATAACAAAAAGAATACATTCTATGCTTTATTTTTCAGGTAAATGAAACTTAATCGATTAGAGAAAATAGTGGGAAAAAAAAATTATTGGTATAGTAAAACTCGAATTAAATCGGCTATATCATGAATTCGATCTGCCAATTCTTCTAACAACACGATGGTATCTCTTAATCGTAAAAGGGTTCTTATATTTAAATCTTCATTCGAGTAAAGATATTCAAGAAATTGACGATATATTGTATCTACTTCATTTTCAAGTTCGTGAACCATTGTAGTATTATTGAACACAGCATCAGGATTATCTCTTAAGCTTTTTATAGCAGTTTTTAAAACGTCTGCCATTTTTATGGTTTTGTTAATTAGTTTTTCGTATCTCTTCTTTATTTCATTATTAATCTTACCATCTAATTTAATTTTAGTAAGTAAATCAACAAATTCGAGTGGATAATTAATTATATTATCCATTCTTAGTATTAGAGCCATAAAATGACCTAAACCTTGTGTTTCAGCTTCACTATAATTTTGAATCAATTGAATTTTAATATTATCAGCATCTTCTTCCGATAATTGCATTTTCGTTTTCTTTTTTTCTAAAAAATCTTTATTCTTCTCGAAATCATCTACCCATTTATTATAGAAAACACCCATATCACTAAGCACAGAATATATTATTCTGGAATGCTCAATAAGCATTGCTATAATTTCTTCCTTAATCTTAGTCATGCAAAAAATCTCATAAAAATATTTTAATTACTCTTTCATAAATATAAATAATTAAACAAATAAAATTTTAGTATTACGAGAAATTGGTCATATTTTTTAAGTATTTTTTACTGATATAATATAAAATTTAAAATAAATCAAAAAATTATTTTTTAATTAGTAAAACTTATTGTTATCTTATGATATGTTTATATCTGCACTGTAAAGCTTCAAAAGGTGTATAAAAAGCTCAATGGGATTGAAACAATCGATAAAGAATTGGAAATTATATTCAAAAATGTCCGATTTGGGCGAAATTTCCCGCCGAAAATTTTTTAATAATTTTTTCGATGGAGCTTTAACCTGTGCAGGGATTGTAAGTGGTATTTTTATTCTTTTCCTCAATAGTCCTTCTTTATTTACCCCAAAAAATGTTTTAATAACAGGTTTTGCAACAGCAATAGCGATTGGAATTAGTGGATTATGGGGTGCGTATCTTTCAGAAGAGGCGGAGCGAAAGAAAAAAATTTTGGACATGGAGAAGGAAATGGCAATTATTCATGAAGAAGGAAATAACAAAAAAGAAAAAAAGGAAAAAACCTTGCTTGAACGAGCTGAAAGTTTTGCCACTATTGTTGCTTCTTTAGTTGATGGAGGTGCTCCGGTACTTGGGAGTTCACTTCCTTTGATTCCCTTCTTCTTTGGGATTACACTGACAGTTTTTCATTTTATTTTCTCATATATTATCTTAGTAGTATTACTTGTATATTTAGGAGTTTTTCTAGGGAAGATATCGGGAGGAGGACGTACCAGGTATGCTATTCATCTGGTAACGGCGGGAGTAGTAACGCTATTAGTTACTTTACTACTTGGGCAATTCACGTAATTTTAACATCCTTAGAAAAAAAAACGTGGCTGAGGTTAAGTCTAGGATTTTATTTTATTAATCATAATCATAAATTTTAATTTTTGTTATTCATTTTACTACTTAAATTTAAAACGGATTAGAATAGATTTGACAGAATTTATTGGAATTGATATAGGTTCCCTTGCGAGTAAGGTTGTACTTCTCTCAAATGAAGGAAAGGTGATAGATTACAGAGTAGAAAGATCCACATACGACTTTAAGAGAATAGGATATAATTTAATTAATGATATTATGACCAAACACTCATTAAATAGAGATAACGTATTTTTTATGAGTACTGGGTATGGTAGAAATACCCTCGACATTGCTGATGACCGTATTACAGAAATTACAGCCCACGCTCGGGGTGTACAATATTTTTTTCCCGAAGCACAATCGGTAATAGATATTGGAGGTCAAGATAGTAAAGCAATAATTATTTCCCAGAAAACAAAAAATGTTATTGATTTCCAAATGAATGATAAATGCGCAGCGGGCACAGGACGCTTCTTAGAAGTAATGGCTCATGCACTTGAAGTACCACTTGATGAGATAGGTGAATTAGCACTAAGGTCGAATAATCCGTCCTCAATAAGTTCAACTTGTACTGTGTTTGCCGAAAGTGAGGTGATTTCATTATTTGCGAAAGGTACTCCAAAACATGATATTGCCGCTGGAATTCATAAATCTATTGCAAGGAGAGTTGCTGGAATGGCAAAACGTATAGGAGTTGGTCCTCTTTTAGTTTTTTGCGGAGGCGTGGCAAAAAATATTGCAGTTAAGAAATATTTAGAACAGGAATTAGGATATGAAATAGTAATTCCTGGTTTTGATAATGAAAATGCTGCTCAATTTACTGGAGCGATTGGGGCTGCTCTAATTGCAAAAGAACATAATGCGCAATAGATTTCATTATTTATTTTTTAAGATTATTGATGTAGGTAAATAACTGAAAAATTTTATCAACTATTAACTATTTTTTGACAATTAATTCATTATTTTAGACTATCGACAATGGATGACTTAGATTTATTATCTGAATACACATCTTTTTTACAAGAGAAAAAAACTGAAGGTAAAAAAATTGTTGCGTTCATTTCACACGATAATATTCCTGAAGAATTAATAGATGCTGCCAATTTTATTCCATTACGATTGATATTTGCTGGTAATGATGATTTAATGGATTCCAGCCATGACTTTTTACCTCCTTCTACATGTGCTTTTGCACAATCTTGCATTGGACTTTTTTCAATGAAACCCGATCAATATAGGTTTTTAGAGTTAATAGATTACTTTATAGTTTCAAATCATTGTGTTTCAGATATTTGTGCCTCAGAAATCATTTGCAAATATTTTAATATACCTAGATTGAATTTCTACGTGCCCTATACTAAAACTGGAAGAAGTGTTGATTATTTTAAACTAGAGCTACAAGATTTTAAATCACAGCTTGAAAAAATTAAAGGTGCTCAGATTGAAGATAAAGATATCATAAAGAGTATTCAAAAATATAATAATTTTAAAAAAGTTATATCTAGATTAAACGATTTAGATGTTAGATCATCTAAGAAATTAAATCTATTACAAAAAGCGATTTTATTTGGTCCGCATATTCTTCCACAATTAGAAGAATTTATTCAAGTAAAACATTCTAATTCTAACCAAGAATACATTAATAAAAAGAATATTTTAATGACTGGTTGTTCTATATTCATAAACGATTCAATGATCGATATAATTGAAGAAGGGGGTGGAAACGTTATTTTATTTGACACTTGGATTGGCTATAATTATTATTCACAGATTATAAAGGATGGTACGTTACAACCAATCAAAGATCCGATTGAACTTTTAGCTAACCGGTTTGAGAATAATATTTATGGTGACCATACTGTTTCTAATTTTCTAAAGGCCAAGATTTCTTTCATAACCAAATTTTTTAATGATTTTAGAAGCAGAACTGGCAAGAAATTAGGAGTAATAAATCATATAATCAAATTTTGTGACCATTTTGGTATGTTTTCATGGCAGATTAAACATCAACTACAAGAAAAAGGAATCCCTGTGTTAAACTTAGAAAGAGATTATAGTAGATCCATAAGATCAGCTTTGGAGACAAGAATTCAAGCATTTTTAGAAATGTTATGATTTTCTCAAGAAGTCAAAACTTAACTATTTTTTACTTTCATTTTTGTTTTACTTAAGAATAAAATAAGTAAATCTATTATAATTCTAATTAACAATTGAAAAGCAACCTAGGAAGCTTAAATGTCTAAAATAATATATAAATATAAAGTCCTAATTTTAGCGTACCCCGCTGTTGGAAACACAAGCCTAAGAC
>CAZRBD010000078.1:0-18387 GCA_964598265.1 uncultured archaeon | reverse complement strand
GGGCTGACTTAAAACCAGCTAAATGAGTTCCTCCCTCACTAGTTCGTATCGTATTACAATATGTAAGCAAATTTTCTTGATATCCATTATTATATTGCATAGCTATATCTACTTGAACATTACCATCAGGATGATCAAAGGATCCACTGAAACTTACAATTTTATCGTGTAAAGGGTTCTTATCTTTATTTAAATATCTAACAAATTCCTTAATCCCCCCTTTGTAATAAAATTCTTCACCCTCTTCTGTTATTTGATCATTAATTTCGAATCTTGCCTCAGGTGTTAAAAATGCTAATTCCCTGATTCGTGAGGTGATTGTGGAATAACTAAAAATTCTCCCATTTGGATCAAACTCGAAAATTTCGGCATCAGGATAAAAACTAATTTTCGTACCAGATTCTTCACCATTAATTTTAGTTATTTCGGGCTCAGATACTTTTTTACCTTTCGAAAATTTTTGTTTATAAATAAGTCCATCCCGCTTTATCTCCACAATTAACCATTCTGCTAAGGCATTTACAACAGAGAGTCCGACCCCATGTAATCCTCCCGAAATTTTATAACTTTTGCTATCAAATTTACCCCCTGAATGTAAATGCTCCATAATAACCTCAACAGCAGGTTTATTATATTCAGGATGATTATCAATTGGTATTCCTCTCCCATTATCTGAAATTTGAACTGAATTATCTTTTTTAAAAGTTATTTTGATATAATCAGCGAACCCCGCTAGCGCTTCATCTACACAATTATCCACAACTTCGAAAATTAAGTGGTGAAGCCCTCTTTTACCTACATCGCCTATATACATTGCTGGGCGTTTCCTAACGCCTTCTAACCCTTTTAAAACTTTAATATCTTCTGCATCATAAGAGTTCTGATTAGAAGGTGTATCAGTCATAGGAGAACAAGCTTTACATTTTATTTTGTAATCTAAAAAATATGATAAACCATGATATTTTGTTGATTTACATATAATTAATAGTAATCATCAAATTTAAATATAAGTACAGTTTTCGGTTAACCAGAAACAAAAGAGAATTATTTATTTTCCTTTAATTTAGAAAATCTAATCGTTAATATTAAGAACTAATGCTTTAAGTACCAAATTTTGAATTTTTCTTTATTTACATGAAAGAAATTTAGTTAAAATTTTTAACTGAAAAATTTATACGAAAAAATGAAATTATGTATATTTTGTCGAATTTCCTCAGCTAGTATGGGCGACCTTACAACAGATTCACTCAATCTAAGTAATAAGTAAAAATCCAACAATATAAATAACTTAACAAGGTTATTTTCCTAATTTTCTTAAGGAAGGTATACCCCTGTTCTTTAAACAATCAGTACAGTACCAGCATTTATGTCGTGGAATGTAGACTCTATCTCCATCTAATTTTGAGCACGCACTACACACCAATATTGAATCTCGGTAATTTTGCCGAAAATCCTCCAATTTCCTAAGAAGGGGTAGTTGCTCATCTTTCTCTGCACCTAACCATACTGCTTTGAGAATTGATTCTTGATCATAATAAAGATTCATTAAAACCGCTTTTAGATTTAACCTAATATCTCTTAATTGAGGGCTTTTGATCTTTATTATTGTTTGTTTTTTAAGCATGTCTAATATAAAGATAAAGAAATAGAATTTAAAATTAAGGGGTACCTTCACACATATAAAATCGAAGACATCGCAGATGAGACAACTTATTCAAACTTTATAGAGTGGTTTAAAATAAGAGCCTCAACGATAAATACTTAATAATTCTGAATTGGTCAAATAAAATAACTGTGAACTTTAATTTTTTTTAAAAGCCTTGGTAAGGAATAAGTTATAGATTATATCTTTCGATAGGACTCATTGGTAGCGGGGGTTTATAGACTATAGTTTCAAATGTAAGATTTCCTCAATAATATTAGATTATTTATTTTTCACCCAAGTGTTCCCATTCTTCCCCATACTTCTCTTTGAATCTGTCTATTATTTCTCCATCTTATAACCTGTTAAACATTTTCTTGATACGCTCCTCTTTTGATAAGTGCCTTTTTAACTACAGCTCTATTTCAAATTACTTGGAGTGGAGGATCTTCAGTGCTAGGCGTTGGTTCAATTGTTCGTTTGAATACTGGTATAAATATTCTTGTAATTCAAGAACCTACTAATTCAAAAATGAAAGAATTAATTAGAGTAGGTTCTATAACAAATCCTTTGGATCTCCCGGATATAAGAGATGATGATGTCCGATTTGAATTATTCGAACTAGCTGTTAGTGAAGATTATATATCAGGTGCGATTCGGCTTACCAACGGACCTAAATGGAGAGGAAAAGATCAAGATGAAGAAGAAATAAATAAATTTTATGCCGATTTACTGAGATACAAAAATATATGCGCTGATTTGGGAAAACCCTTCATGGTAACTATTCCTAGTTCCGATGATCCCGATTTCAGAAAAAAGTTAATTGAATTGGAAATACCCGCATTCTCCAGCTTTTCAAGGGCAGCTAAAGTTTTTTCGAATTTGTATCACTATAAAAATCCTAAACGAAAAACCTAGTGAAATAATTAAAATTTGCTTAAATTTCATTTAAAAAAATACAACAATTACTATCACTCATTCATTCAGTTATTTATGTACTTTATATTGTTTGATATGTTTATAATAATATGAATTATCATATTCGATCTGAGATGGTTAGGTATGAGTAAAATAAAGTTTGGAGTAACAATAAATGCTGCAGCAGATATGCTATACAGGTCCGATTACGATGCAATTAAAAAAATAGCCCAAGATTGTGAAAGATTAGGTTACGACACTCTTTGGGTCATGGATCACCTGATGTGGGGAGAATATAATGAGGGAAGCGTTTTCGAAGCTTGGACACTGCTTACTGCGTTAGCTTTGGAAACCCAATCCATCAAGCTCGGACCTATGGTGGCTTGCAATTCTTTTAGAAGCCCCACACTAACAGCTAAAATTGCTTCCACATTTGACATTATCTCCAAGGGAAGATTAATATTTGGCTATGGTGCCGGCTGGAAGGAGATAGAATACGAAGCTTATGGATTTCCATTCCCAGATCCAGTTACAAGAGTGAACCAAATGAGAGAAGGGATAACTCTAATAAAAAAGCTCTGGACTGAAGAAAAAACGAGTTTCCACGGAGAGTTCTATGAAGCAAAAGAAGCAATCTGCAAACCAAAGCCCTTGCAAAAACCTCATCCACCAATCATGATTGGAGGAGGTGGGGAAAAGTATACACTAAAAGTCGCAGCCGAATTCGGAAATATCTGGAACGCCTGGGGAGTTTCCATAGAAGATTATAAAAGAAAGGTGAATATTCTAAAAGAATACTGCGATACACTCGAAAAAAAAATAAGCGATATAGAACTCTCATGGACTGGCAACATTTTGATTGGAAAAGATGAAAAACACTTGAATAAGTTAATTAGTAAGTATGGAACAGATATTAGCTTTAGGTGTACATATAACAACTGTATCGATATTTTACAAGATTATATTGACTCGGGTTGTACACATTTCATTTTTTCCTTATATAGTTTTAAGGATGAACTGGAGACCTTTATGGAAGAGATAGCTTCATCATTTTGAATGGTAAGGGAAATTTTAATTATTAATGGTTAGTTCCCAGTGTTTCTATGTCAAATCAATTACATTTTTATTAGATAGTATAATTTAATATCTTCAGCATCATAAGAGTTCTGATTAGAAGGTGTATCAGTACGAGTACCTCGTATAAATAATTTTAGAAATCCTCAATAAATTTATTAAAGTTAACATAAGAGTTATTTAAATATCACAATCTTAAAACTATTATGAAAAGTAATTTGTGTCATATCTTTCTTAATATTTTGAATCCAGAGAAGTCATTTCCCTATTATAAAGAATTTCTCAAGTATTTTGATTATGAAATCGAATTCGAAAATGATCAATATTTAGGAATGACAAATGGTGTTATTGACATCTGGTTACAACATACAGATATGAAATACCGAGATGATAAATTTCATAGAAAGAAGACGGGAATAAACCATTTTGCATTCAGAGTGGATACTAAAGATGATGTTGATAAGTTCTATAGTGAATTTTTGAAGCCCAAAAATATTAACGTTTTATATAATACCCCCAAACCATTTCCAGAAACCACAGAAAATTATTATGCTGTTTATTTTGAAGATCCTGATCGATTAAAACTTGAAGTTTGCTTTTACTAAATTTTGTTTTTGAATCTGTTTGTCTTAAATTCAATCAATTTCTTAATTTTTCGATCAATGAATTTAAAATTTTTAGAAAGGAGATGTAATTAGATAAACCTGTTAAAGAATTTCCCAATTATGGCCTGAACTCAGTTACTCATTTCTGGACTTCGTAATGCACGACTAATTTTATCAATATCATCGCCCCACCGATTAATTCTTTCCATATTCAATGAGATATCTATAAATAAAAATGATTTTTTTGAACCATCGTCTTCTTTCAAAACCTCATCTAATTTTTTATGAAATTCATAGCTTAGAGTTTGTACTTTTTTATACTGATTCAGCGTTAAAAAACGAAAATAAATCGAAATTTGTTCAATTACTTCTGCAAATAAACTTATAGGCTCCAAGATAGGTAAACTTTCAATTGCTACTCCTGTAAGAAGGGATATTTCAATTTCTTCTAAATATCTTAATATATGCGTTGCGATTAAATTCAATTTCTTGGAGATGTATGTTTTTTTTGCTATAATTCCAAGCATATCTTTTACGACTCCAGTCTCAAAATCTTTTCTTGTTATTAGTGACTTGAAATTCTGATTTAAAAGATAGTATTTTCTTTTGATAGTGCCTGGCTGAAGTTCGTTATCTTTAGTTTTAGAATCTATTAAATTTAATTTAATTAAGTCTCTGGTATGGCGAGATATTGTGGCTTTACTTTTACCTAGATGATAAGATATCTCAGTTAGGCTTAATTCTTTATAAATACTTAGCAAGATTAAAATTCTCAAATTGAGTTCCTTCTTAAAAGTATCTATAATTTGTTTGTCCTGGCTAAATTGTAAGATCAGACGAGCGAAGGCTTCAAATATTTTTATAGGCTCGTATTCACTTTTAGCTGATGTCTCTATGACTCCAATCATATTATGAGATTTTGCACATTTATTAGCACTCTCTAGTGAAATTTTTCGTTCTTCCTCTAGGTCAGCTTTATTACCTACCATGAGAATCGGTAAGTTAGAGATTATTTTGCTCCTTCTAATTGTTTTTATCCTATCTTTTGCGTTCTTTAAACTTAATTCATCAGTAATGTCATAAATAAAAATTCCTCCTGCTACTCCTTTAACGTACTGCTCAAAGAGAAATGGAAACCGATCTTTTCCAGAAATTTCCCAGATGTGTAAAATTACCTTAATTCCATCAACATTAATTGTACCTTGATAAAAAACTACTCCGATAGCATCTTTAGGGTTAATAGTAAGGCCTTTTATATTGGATTCTTTGAAGTATTTACTAATTAGAGTAGATTTTCCCACACCACTATTCCCAAATACACAAATTTTAAAAACGGGAGATTTTTCCATTTTAAAGCACCTCATGAAACAATTTCATTATAATAAAAAAGTAACGTTTTAAATATTTAATAATTGTAACAATAAAAAAAAGACGTATGTTATCTTTTAAGGATGAATTAGAAATCATTGATTTCTTCGAATTTCTTCAGCGGAATTTTCTCAGAACGTATAACTCTGGATTTAATTTTACCAATGTTCAAATTTTTGAGAGAAAATGAAAAAACGATTGAAAACGGATTAAGATATTCTACAACCAATTATAAATTTAATGCATTAACTATTTAAATTCGAGATGATAAAGAAATAGTAACTAAATTTTTAAGGCGATTAATCATGAGAAACAAGATCTACATTTTCTTATTCTTATTATTGGGATTGTTTGGCATTAATCTGATTTTACCAATACACGCAGCAAATACACAATGGTTCCCAGATGTTGGAACGAATATTGAATACGATTTAAGTAACTCAATAACATTAATGGATTATTCTCAGGGAGAGTCGGAGACTTTTAATATTTATTACTATAGTACTACTTTAGTAATTGTTCCTACTTATTTGGATACTAATTTCCCAGCAATACCAAGTGGGATGAATTTAAACGTGAGTAATGTAGAAGTAACTTTTCTCGTGAACTTTACAGAAAAATCTCCTACAGAACTATATAGAAATGTCAGACTTAAAGTGGGTGATGAGATTCTCTCGGATAAAAATATTGCTTTGGCGATGTTCCGTGATGGTAGTTTTCTTTATGCTCCAATTTATGAAATCTCATCCAATAATCGTTTTGTTGATAAATTAAATTTCTTTACGAGCGCCTCATTTATTTTTTTAGATTATTTCGATTCTACTCTTGGCGCGGGGGCTTCAATTCTTTCAGGTTTAGAAATTTTAACAGTTACACCTAATCAAATAATTGCAACTAAGATAGGTTCACCCGAAAATCAAACTTATGTAGCAGATAGAAGTGGCAAAGTACAAACATTCTCTACGACTTATCACATCCCAGAAATGTTAGTTTCCGGCTATCGGAAGGCAGATTTTATTTTTACATCAAGAAAATCAACGACTAACGGTAGTATACCCGGATATGATTTATACTTAATTATTGGTATAATTGGAATTCTAACAGTAGTTTTAATTAGAAAAAGCAAAAATAAGCTATAATTATTCAACATAATTAAATCCCATTTTTTTCTCTAATGCTTCAGTAAGCCTTCTATAACGTTATTGCTGTCGTGTTTAAATTTACAATCTGTTATTTTTTCTCTTAATTATCCTGTTCCTTCATCCAATTCTATACTTTCAGAATATATTATTATTGAGATAACTGTTATTTGATGTTTTAGAGAACCTCTATATTACACCGTTATTTAGATTATTCATGAAAAATAGATGATTTCGTTAATTATATTATAGATATGAGAGTAATAATCTCTCAAGAAACTCTTTTAGGACAAAAAATTTATTCAAACAAAAATAAGATCTATTTATTTCTTCGAATTTCTTCAGCCATTTTAACAAAATCAAACAATTGATTATCGACATCGTGAGTTCGAACAATATGAGCTCCATTATATACTGCTATTGATGTTGAAGAAAGTGTCCCATTTAACCTGTTTACTGGATCAGGGATATTCAAGGTTGATCCGATGAAGGATTTTCTTGAAATTGCGACTAGTATTGGTTTATTTAATTCTTTTAGTTTGTATAAATTACTAATAATCTTTAAATCATATATGTATGTTTTATTCTCAACCCAATGACCAATACCAGGATCTATTATAATTTTATTTTCATCATACCCTTTAATCTTTAAATTATCAAAAGTAATCTTAAATTCATTTATAATATCTTCTATAGTACACAAATCTCCCGGAACACTTTTTGAAGCCATAAGAATTATAGGGAGATCTTTATCAATTACAAAATCTCCTAATGTGGGATCGGTTTTTAAACAACTTACATCATTTATGATAATTTTTCTTTTCTCTTTTGTAGCAATATCAAATGATTTTTCTGCTATTTCTCGGTATTGGGTATCAACTGAGATAATTATGTCCTTAGGAATGATTTTGCAGATAATTTCCATAGCTTTGGAAACTCGAATTAATTCTTCCTCTATAGTTATTTTTTCAGACCAAGGGGCGGTTGAACGACCACCTAAGTCTATAATTTTTGCTCCGTTTTTAACCATCTCAGAAACAGCTTCCTTAATTTTTACCGGTTCAATAAAAACTGAACCCTTATAGAATGATTCTGGGCTTAAATTTAATACTCCCGCGATTATGGTCGGAAAATCATCTCCAATCTCTAAAAAATCAAATAATTTTATATAAATCTTTTTCATCTTGTATCAATAAATTGAAAAAAATATATCAAATAAGTATTATTCTATTAGATGCTATGGAATTATTTTCTATTAAACTTCCTCTCATCAAAAAGAATGATCCTCTATTAGAAATTCTTTTGCAAAACCTTAAAAATCAAGGAAAATCCTTAATTGAAAGAGATATAATCGTAATTGCAGAGAAGGTAATAGCAACTTCTCAAGGAAGGGTAGTAAGTTTATCTGATATCGAAAAAATCTCTGAACAAGCCCATAATTTAGCAGAAGAATATGATATGGATGAAAGATATGTAGAACTGATAATACAGGAATCTTCCATGATTCTTGGAGGTTTAAAACATGTCATTTTAGCAAAAACACATGATTTTCTCATAGCTAACGCGGGAATTGATCAATCCAATGCAGGGGAAGGCAATGTCGTTCTCTTACCAAGCAATTTAAAAGAGGTAGTATGGGATTATTGGAAAGAATTAAAGAAAGAATTTGAGATAAATAGATTAGGAGTAATAATCTCAGATTCAAGAGTACAACCTCTAAGAAAGGGAACTATTGGAATTGCCATTGCTACTGCAGGATTTGAACCTGTTGAAGATCTTCGGGGTCAACCTGACCTATTTGGACGACCAATGGAGATTACTATGAGAGCTATCGCAGACGACCTTACCAGTGCTGCTCAGTTTCTTTTAAGCGAATCTAATCAGCAGACTCCAATAGTGATTATCAGAGGCAGCAATGTAGAATTTACTGAAAACCCAAAAACAACAACAGAGATGCCCCCTGAGGAGTGTCTTTATATGAATATTTTCTCTAAATATTTATTAAAAAAAGAATTAGAAAAATAGAACATTAGATAGTATATTATAAATTCGATTCTTACTATTTCTTCTGATTCATTGGTATTACACGAGTTACCCGATCTCCTCTAAGTAATCTAATTTTACTACCAAGACCGCCCCCTACAGCTCCACATAATATAACAGGTAATATATAGGTAACGAAGCCAATCCCAGAAAATATAACAACTATTGATGAAAAATTTAACACACCATAGAGAATCCAGCTAAGTAAAATCCCTAGGGCTCCACATAACACCCCTCGTTTAATATCTAAATTAATTGAACCTGCAAGAATTCCAAAAATGAAACCAAAGATATAGATTACAAAGAATAAGTAAAGCCATAGGTTTGACAAGATAGGGAGTAGATGAAGAATGCTTGAGAGAAAGATTCCGAGCAAGAAATTTTGATCTTGGAATTTCTTATGAGCCAAAAATATAAGACAACTAGCTGATACAATACAAATTATATAAATGACAAACGCAACAACATAAAAGTCTGCAATACTCACAATTATCACGAGTTAATATTATAAGTTCATTAGAATACATTTTCAGTTAATTAAGGATAAAAGTGAAAACTCTCTATAAAACTTTATTTTTAAGCGCTAATTTCTAAGTTTTTATATTTTTCAGTTAGATTTTTTTGAAATCTATTCTATATTTGAGTATACTTAATGATAAAATGATTCGAAAATGAAGGATTCAAAATATACTACTATTGAAGAAGCACTGAAAAAGCATTTAACTCAAGTATACTTAAGAGGATGGATTTACAGGGAAAGAAAGTCTAATAAATTTGTATTCATCGTTTTAAGAGATGAAAGCGATATCATACAATGCGTTATTTCGAAAAATAAAAATCAGGAACTCTTTGAAACAGCTGAAAAATTAACAATTGAGTCATCTGTTAAAATTTCGGGAGAACTTAAAAAGGATGTGCGAGCCCCCACTGGTTTTGAAGTTTCAGTCTCTGAATTAGAAATTATTCAAATTTCTGAGCCATTTCCTATAACAGAACATCAATCTCCTGAATTATTATATGATAATAGACATCTTTGGTTAAGATCAAGGAAATTAAACGCGGTATTAAAAATTCGGCATACAATCGTTGGTGCGATTCATAAGTTCTTTAGAGATCATGGATATTATGAATTTGATGCGCCAATTTTTCAACCTAGCATGTCCGAAGGCGGTTCTACTCTATTTGAAGTTAAGTATTTTGAGGATAAAGTGTATTTAAGTCAATCCTGGCAATTATATGCAGAAGCAGGTGTTTTTTCGTTAGGAAAAATATACAACATGGGACCAACATTCAGAGCAGAAAAATCGAAAACGTCAAGACATTTAGCAGAATTTTGGATGGCAGAAATGGAAGCTGCGTGGATGAAACTTGATGAATTAACAGAAGTCGCGAAAGATGAAATTAGGTTTATTATTCAAGAAGTACTAAAAAATAACAAAAAAGAACTCGAAATTTTGAATAGAGATATTCCTCTGCTTGAAAATTACGTAAAAGTGGAATATCCAACAATTAAATATGCAGAAGTGTTAGAGATACTTAATGAAAAATACCAAATGAATGTTCCTTGGGGTAAAGATTTAAGAACTATTGAAGAAGCAAAAATCGCTGAACATTTTAAAGTTCCCGTAGTTGTCACACATTATCCTACAGAAATAATGGGATTTTATAAACCTCCAAGTGATGAAAATCCTGAAGAAGCACTATGTTTTGATATGTTAGCTCCAGAAGGATATTGTGAAATAATTGGAGGGTCAGAAAGAAGTTTGTCGGTGGAGAATATGATGGAGCGATTGAGGGCAGAGGGGGAAACTCCAGAAACGTATGACTGGTATTTCGATTTAAGACGCTATGGTAGTGTGCCTCATTCTGGTTATGGTCTGGGCGTAGAAAGGGTAATCTCGTGGATATGTGGTTTGGATAATATTAAAGATGCCATACCGTTTCCCCGTACTATGCTGAGGAAAACGCCTTAAGAAATTATATAAATACAAAATTTTACTTTTTTAATTTGATCTTAATGGAATTCTCCGAATACATGGCTTATGAGTTAATTGAAAAGATTAAGAACCAAGAGACTTCAGTTCGTGATTTGATTGAGACAATTTTTAAAAAAATAGCAGAAACTGAGCATTTATTACACGCATTCGTAAGTTTATCTAGGGAAAAAGCATTGGAAAAGGCAACCTTAATTGATAAACATATAAAGAATAATAAAAAACCTGGTAGATTTTATGGTTTACCATTGGCCAATAAAGATCTTATATGTGTTAAAAATTATCTAACAACTTGTTGCTCTAAAATACTGAAAGGGTATCACTCTCCATTCAATGCATCTGTAATTGAACATCTCGTAGAACAAGAAGATGCAATTCATATAGGGAACACAAATATGGATGAATTCGCAATGGGCAGTTCAACAGAAACAAGTTCATACGGTCCAACTTTTAATCCTTGGGATTTATCAAGAGTTCCAGGCGGTTCGAGTGGAGGTTCTGCAGCAGCTATCGCATCTGGGCAAGCAGTACTAGCGTTAGGAAGTGATACAGGAGGGAGTATTAGATGTCCTGCATCTTTTTGTGGTGTTGTAGGTTTAAAACCAACTTATGGAAGAGTTTCAAGATATGGATTGGTTGCTTTTGCAAATTCTCTAGATCAAATAGGTACACTTACAAAGTGTGTTTATGACTCTGCCTTAATGCTCGAAATTATTTCTGGTAAAGACCCACTCGATTCCACTTCAGTAGATATTAAAGTCGATAAATATACGGAAGAAATTAAAAATCCTATTAGTAATAAAATAATTGGAGTTCCAAAAGAGTTTTTTGGTGATGGTATTGAAACAGATGTAAAAAACGCTGTAAAAAGTTCAATTGAAAAATTAGAAGGTTTAGGGGCAACTACAGTTGAAATTTCAATTCCACATCTAGAGTATACAGTAGCTACATATTATTTACTCTGTATGAGTGAAGCAAGCTCAAATTTAGCAAGATATGATGGCTTAAGATATGGAAAAATGACTGATGACCTGACTGGGGATGTCTTTGATGTTTTCAGCAAAACAAGAGGAGAAGGTTTTGGTGCTGAAGTAAGAAGAAGAATTTTCCTTGGTACTTATGCGTTATCGGCAGGGTACTACGATATGTTCTATATGAAAGCTCTAAAGGTTCGATCCTTAATCAAACAAGATTTTATTGAAGCCTTCAAGAAGTGCGATTCTATTGTTTGTCCTACAATGCCAATGACAGCATACAAAGTTGGAGATTTAATTAATGATCCTCTAAAAATGTATATAGCCGATATCTTAACTTGCCCAGTTAATCTAGCGGGAATTCCAGCTTTATCTATCCCATGTGGTTTTGACAGAAATGAATTACCAATAGGATTTCAAATTATTGGGGATTTTTTTGATGAAAAAGGAATCCTTAATATTGGATATCAGCTTGAAAAAGAATTAAATATTTATCGTAAATTTGCGCCGGTATTAACTGGAGGAAAATAACTTGAGTAATCATTCCGAAGAGATAATAATCGGTTTAGAAGTTCATATTCAATTGACTAATCTCAAAACTAAACTATTTTGTAGTTGTAGTAATGATTATCGTGGTTCAGAACCAAATACACATGTGTGTCCTATTTGTTTAGGTTTGCCAGGTACTCTTCCAGTAGTTAACAAGAAAGTGATTGAGTATGCAACTCGGTTAGCTATAGTTTTAAATTGTGAGATTAATAATAAATTTTGGTACTTTAGAAAAAACTATCATTATCCTGATTTGCCAAAGGGTTTTCAAATTAGTCAATATAACAAAGCAGGAGGTAGAGCTTTTGCAGACAAAGGAAAAATCACTATAAAATTAAATAATCATAAAAAAATTATAATTTTAAATAGAATTCATCTTGAAGAGGATCCAGCACGATTAGTACATAAAGGTAGTATCGTTAATTCTCCATATACCTTAGTAGATTATAATCGTTCCGGGGTTTGCTTAATTGAAGTAGTGACTGAGCCTGTTATTAGATCCCCTGAAGAAGCTAGAGAATTTCTCAAACAATTAAAATCTATTGTTCAATATACTGGGATCTCTGATTTAGATCTTCAAGGTTCCGTAAGAGTTGATGCTAATATCTCATTAAAAGGTCATGAACGAAGCGAAGTTAAAAATATCAACAGTTTCAGAGAAGTTGAAAGAGCTTTAAGACATGAAATTGTTAGACAAAAAAATTTGATAAAACGAGGCAAAAATTTAACTCAAGAAACAAGACACTGGGATGAAAAAAGAAGAATTACAATTTCATTACGAACTAAAGAATTTGAAGCTGATTATCGATATTTTCCTGATCAAGATTTAGTTCCTATCGAAATCCATGATGCCTTTATCCAGGAAATACGAAATAAATTACCCGAAATGCCAAATGAAAGAGCAAAAAGACTAAAAAGAGATTATAACTTGTCAGAATTCGACTCGGATAATTTAGTTCTAGATAAAAATATTGCTGATTTTTACGAGAAGGGGGTAAATTCTGATGCATCTTTTGGTCCAAATGAGTTTAAAAACTTTTGTAACTGGTTGATGAATGACGTATCAAGAACTCTCAACCAACAAAATAAAAATATTCGAGATACAAAGCTTCACTATAGACAAATAGTTGATTTAATTAAATTTATCAACGAGGGAAAAATAACAACTAAAATTGGAAAAGATATTTTACCAGACTTGATGAATGGATTCCCGATTTCTGAAATTATTGAAAAAAAAGGTAAAAAAAGAATTTCAGATGAAAATCTCCTTAGAAATTTAATCTCTGGGGTAATTGAGGAATATAAAAGTATTGTAAATGATTGTCGTGAAAATTCAAAAGCAATAGAAGCACTTATTGGAAGAGTAATGCAGAAAACTAAAGGTCAAGCTGATCCAGGAATTACAAGAAAATTACTCCTACAACAACTTGGAATAATAAACTCTCAAAAAAAAAGAGAAAATAAATTATACTAACGATTCTAATGCTGAACTCGCAGCATCTAATTTTAGATTAATAATCCCTAATTTAGCTTCACGAGTTGTAATTATTGTTAGAATACTTCCTTTAATCTCACTAAAAAGAATTTTTCCTTTCTCTGATTCGATAATTGCGCTGTAGAATTGTCCTTGTTCTAATTCTTTGGTTGCTCTCTGACTTGCTTTTAATATTAATGTAACCATCGCAGCAACCGCTTCCGGGTCTACCCAACCTGGTAAAGCACTACCTTTTATTAGCCCAAATTTCTCAATTAGAGCCGCGCCGTGAACTCCTTTTATAGCTTTTAAACTAGTCAGGATATTAGTTATTTTTTCACTCATTTAACTCAATTTCTATTTGTTTTGTTGAGATTATAACAATTTTTTTAAAATTAGATTTAATTATGTATAAGTATAGAAATTTTACTTAAAAATGCTATTTTTTCGAGAATTAAAAAAACAAGGGATAAAGTTATAGCTTAATAATTTTACCCTATGTGATAATTGTAAAACAGTCAATATTAAATCTAACTATTTGTCTTCGATATTAACAAAGATAAATCCTGTAATACCATTTTGATGAATTTCAAAGAAGAAAATTGGAATAGATATAAAAAAATCCAAAAATATAGATCATTTACGAAATTTCTTGAAGTCGCTTACAAAGATGGTATTTACAATAAAGAAAAAGAAAAAAAAAAAGAAGGAAAATGCCCTAAATGTGTTAATTAAAGGGTTAAAAAGATCTTTAGAAGCATTTGGAGAAAAAGAGAAAGCAAAAGGAGGAGGAGCAAGTTCTATAGCTAAAAAGATTGCAAAAGTAGTCGCAGTAGCAGCTGTAACCACAATCGTATCGGTTGTTTTAACTCCTGCGGTAGGAATTATTGCCCAAGAAGTTGTTGAAGGAGGTAGTATAACGGGAGATGTTTTAGGTTCTGCTGCACAAGCTGCTGGAGAAGGATTAAAAAGTTTAGTTGATCCGGTTGGTTTAGCCAAGAAAGTTGTTAAAAAAGTTATCACAAAAGGTAAAGACATACCAGGCGCTGATAGATAGAAGGGAATAATAACTTTCTTAAATTATAGATTTTTTAATATCTCAGATCATCTTATAATTCTTAGATGATAATAACCGATTTTGAGTGATTTAAATTTCTCATGCACTAGAGAACAACAGTACTATTTTTGGGTTATGTATTTTCATGATAATTCCTTTTATATCTATATCAATTTTTCCCTTTTGGATTGGCATTTACATGCTTCGGGATTTAGATTATTTGTTAGGAGCTGTCTTTGGAATATTTGTGTCCGTAAAATACAAGAAACCTCACCAATCTCCTCTAAAATTAGGGATCATTATTGGACTTTTTGGAGGACTTATCGCAGCTTTTCCTCCTTCTTTTTTTATGGTCATTAATTTTAACCTAACTCTTGATTGGTTCCTTGTTTATTTAATAAATTTTCTAATAACTGGAGTCGCAATAGGTTTTATAATAGGAATGATTATTGGATATATTTATAAGATTAAAGAAGAGAACGCAAATGAGGGGGACTCATATGATGATGACTTTTATCAAGATTTAATTGAAAAAGAGAAAAAAGAAGAAAAAAAAAAAAGAAAATTTTCATAAATGTAAGTTTCACTTATTCCCCTATTTTATTCCGAAAGGTTTCAAAAGACTCAGTTTTTGGAATCTAAAAGATTTGCAGAAATTAACAAAATCAAAAATTAATTAATTTAGTCTTCTGGAGTCTTTAAAAGAAAATTTTAGTAATTAAATTAAAATGCAAAATCTTGAATAACATAAGTCTCATTTAACTGTGAATATATAAAAGAGAAAAGTATTGTATAAGAAGTATGAAAGAATTTTCAAATTATTGGAGTGCAATCTCATTTGCTTTTATTAAATATGGTAAACTTAAAAGAAAAATGAAGGATATTCCGTATGTCATTCACCCAATACGAATTACCACCATTTTACATGCTGCTGGTTTTAATGAATTTGATCATGAAGATTTAATGATCGCAGCTTTGTGCCATGACCTTCTCGAAGACACAGAAACAACGTTAAAAGAAGTTGAAGATCTTTTCGGTAAGAAGGTTGGGAAATTTGTTGTTGAACTTACAAAACCTAAAGGTACCAAGGGGCGAAAAAAAGATGAATGGTTGGAAAAATTTGTGAACAGTTCAAAAGATGCAAAAATAATCAAACTTGCTGATAGAATAGACAACCTTATGGATATGAGAGGAGTTTGGAGTGAAGAAAAACAAATATCATACGCTAGTCAAGCAAAAATTATACTAAAATCCTGTGGAGATGCTAATAAGCAATTAGCAAATAAACTAAATGAGACTATAAATGAGATTTTGGCTAATATGTAGAAAATGATGTATTATTCTCAATACTCTTAATTTTAAATTGGAAAATAAAAATAAAAAAAATTTTTATTTTAAATAAATCAGATAATTAGATTTATGTTTATGAATTTCCAATGCCGTAGGAGAAATAATCAAGGTTAAAAGATTTCTAAATTTTTCAATTAAAATGTCAGAAAGTACTTTAGCATCAATAAGCTCATCTCCCATTGATTTATATTCCTCGATAGCAACGATATTTTTTAATTGTAACCTAATTGTCGCACTTTCAACATTTAAATAAACAATACCCTCGCCTTTATAGGTAAGAAAAAATTCTTGATCTCTTGATTCCTGGGGAAATAATTGGATACCACGTAATTCCTTGACTAAAGTATCAGTAAATAAAAATTTTAATTAGTATTTTTTTAAACTCTTCACTCTCTTTTCTGGAAAAAATTTCCTTTAATCTTTTTATTTTATTATCTATGTAGCGTTTGATGTTTATTTTTATCTTTAATACATCAATATCAACGTCTTCTCCGCTTTCTTTTAATTTACTTTTCTGTTTGCTAGATAATTGTAATCCATAAATCGGATCATCTTGGAAAATCTTCACTTCCCTTTTTCTAAAATTATTTGTGAAGTTAACTAATTTATGATTATTTACGGCCTTGAGTTCTATATTATCAATTTTTTTTGAAAAAGGATTAAACAGGGACTCCAAATTATCCTCAGGTGGCAAATAACTCTCGCGCAATTCCTCTTCCCGATCACGAATATCTAGATTTAATTTTATTATTTTTATATTCGTTAAACCTAAATTAGACCATTTAACAATGCCTCGGCACACATTAGTTTCACCAGATTTGATTAGATCGTAATTGAAATTTATATTTAGTTTAGATGATAATTTCTCTTCTTCAATTTGTTTCATCTTTTTGTTCGATAACCAAGCACGAATCGCACCATAAATCCCAGCGGTAGCTCCCGCGCTTGCTAATGCAAAATTTACTACATCATTCACACTCAAAATTTATTCCACCATACAAAATGAAGTTTTTTGATATAATTATTTATTATTAATATTTACAACACTACACATATTTAATAATAATCAAAAACAAAAGTTCACTTTTACACTAGAACTTGCTTAACCGACGCTGTATAGAAAACAACTAAAATAAAAATACTATAATTGGACTATAATAGAAATTTATTATAAAATACTCATTTCTTAGTTAGAAAGTAAAATAAAATTAAATTCAATAAAAGATTATTAAAATTATAAATTGATAAGAAAACTAATCATTACAATCAATCAAAGAAAAATTAGATAATAATATCAATAATGAGATAATTTTTTTAAAGCATAAATCAAGAGCTAATGAGGATCAAGCAATTATAGAATTGGCGTTAAATAAGTTAGAGTATTTGCTGAATGCTATAAAAAGTAAAGAAATTGATTTAAATGAGAAGGATTATAATAAAATGATTTTGATGATATACAATATTTTTAGAGATATCACTGAAAACATAGATTTTATGTAATTAAAAAAAAAAGATATAATATAAAATTACATCTTAACCAGTTCGCCTAGAAGAGCGAATAAATTTTCCCTTTTTGGAGCTCCTTTCATTAACTCTTTAATCCTCTCGGCGATTATTTGAGGTGTAAAGGGTTTGTGATCATTGTTAATTTGATTAACAGTATGCCATCCTTGGAATAGCATAACACGATCGGCTACAACTCTAAACACTTCACCATTAATTTTTTTAGCTTTATCTGAAGCTAAGAATACAACCATCGGCGCTACATTAGCCGGGTTGAAGACATCCAATCCTGATTCATCGAGTTTACTCATAATTTCTACCATTTGTGGAGTAGCATCTGTGGTTAATCGAGTTCTGGCTAAAGGAACTATACAATTGACAGTAGCATACTTTTTTAATTCCGCTGAAGCATTCATAGTAAATGCTGCAATAGCTGCTTTAGCAGCACCATAATTGGTCTGTCCAACATTTCCAGTTAAACCCGCATCAGAAGCAGTATTGATTATCCTTCCAAAATTTCCTAAAGATTCATTAGCTTTTCCTTGTACTCTAAAATAGGCAGAAGCATGACGAGTCATATTAAACGTTCCTTTGAGATGTACTGCTATAACATCATCAAATTCTTGCTCAGTCATATTAAAGAGCATTCTATCTCTTAAAATACCAGCATTATTAACTACTATGTCTAATTTTCCAA
>CAZRBD010000077.1:0-18500 GCA_964598265.1 uncultured archaeon | reverse complement strand
CACTATTTCAGCTGCTACTTCACTCATGTGATTAAAATCTCTTGTTATAATAACACTAATAGTCATAATTTTTTCCCCTTGACAAATCAAAGTTTAACATTAAAAAATATTACTTCAATATAAAAATTAATGTTTTTATCAATGAACTTCAACACCTTTGAAGAAATATTATCCTAAATAGTTTTATTGTGAATTCCTCATCATGTAAAAAATAAAACATAATCTACTCATTTGAAAGTTAACAAATTTGTTCTTTAAATTACAAACTAACAAATAATAAATGAAATATTAATATATTTTCCATAATTAAAAACCTAAATGTGTGGTATATTTGGTGTTATAACTAACCAAGATAATATTTCACTAGGAGAAGTTGTTCTTGAAGGAATTAAGCGTTTAGAATATCGAGGTTACGATTCATGTGGAATAGTCTCTATCTCGAATTCTAAATTGTACATCAAAAAGGATTCAGGAAAAATCGAGGAAATTCAAAAAAGAATAAATTTAGCAGAAATACCAAATGACTCTAAACTTGCTCTTGCCCATACTCGGTGGGCGACCCATGGAAAACCAACTAAAAGAAATAGCCATCCACATCTAGATTGTTCTAGTAAAATTGCGGTTGTTCATAATGGAATAATTGAGAATTTTTTAGAATTAAGAAAGGATCTCACTGAAAAAGGTCATTTGTTTAAATCAGATACAGATACCGAAGTTATTCCTCATTTAATTGAAATTAAAATGAAAGAAGGTTTAAATTTCAAAGATTCAGTAGTAGAAGCATTAAAATCATGCAATGGGGCATATGGACTGGCTGTTTGTCATGCGGATTACCCAGAATCAATTATTGTTGTTAGGAAAGAATCTCCTCTAGTGATTGGAATCGAGGAAGGAAAAACAACTTATTTAGCTTCGGATATCCCTGCTTTTTTACCATTAACAAAAAAGTGTTATATAATGGAGGATGATGAACTTGCTGTTCTAAAAGCAGGGGAAGTTGACTTCTATGATCTTAACAATGATAAAAAAATCGATAAAGAAATTCAAATAATTGAATGGAGCATTGATGCGGCAGAAAAAGGAGGTTTTGAACATTTTATGCTAAAAGAAATTTATGAAGAACCAACCGCGATAAGGAGTACTCTGAAAATTTCTGAAGAACTATTAAGAACTTTTGCTAATATTTTGTGGTCAGCGGAAAATATCTATATTACAGCAGCAGGTACATCGTTTTACGCTTCATTAGCAGGAAAATTTATAGTTACCAGATTTCTAGGTAAATATATTCAAGCAATTGAATGTTCTGAATTCCAAACTCAATTGTCAAATTCATTAAAAAAGGATTCTGTAATAATCGCAGTATCGCAATCAGGTGAAACAATAGATACAGTTGAAGCAATTAGATGGGCAAGAAGTTATAAAAATGTAAAAATTTTAACAATTACAAACGTGGTGGGCTCTACTCTTACCAGATATTCAGATCATGTGATTGTAACTCAAGCAGGACCAGAAATTGGTGTAGCAGCAACTAAAACGTATACTACCCAAGTACTCACCTTAGCTTTAATTGCACTGGAAATAGCAAAGTTAAGGAAGGTTGAATTAGAGTCAGAAATTGAAAAATATGAAATAGCTTTAAGGTCGACTCCTCAAATTATAGAAAATTTCCTAAAAAATAATATAGATTTGATAAAAAATATTGTCGATACCTTAGAAAAGAGCAAAAACTTTTTCTTTTTAGCAAGGGGTATTTCAATTGCCACAGCTAAAGAAGGAGGATTGAAACTAAAGGAAGTAGCTTGCCGTTTTATTGAAGGATATTCTGCAGCACATGCTAAACATGGACCAATTTCTCTAGTTAGAGAGGGCTTTCCTATTATATTTATAGCCCCCCCAGATGAGACTTATCAACGATTAATTGGAAATGTAATGGAATTCAAGG
Organism: uncultured archaeon; assembly: GCA_964598265.1. Taxonomy (GTDB): domain Archaea; phylum Asgardarchaeota; class Lokiarchaeia; order Sigyniarchaeales; family SOKP01; genus Loki-b32. The sequence continues at coordinate 16,558 of CAZRBD010000077.1, read as the reverse complement.
CAAGGGGAGGCAAAATTATTTCTCTTATCGTTGAAAGTGATAAAACCATTTCGGAATTAAGTGATTTAACAATTAAAATACCCCAACCAGGAAATAAATATCATAATATCTTCAGTCCAATAACATTTACTCCTGCTTTGCAATTGCTAGCATATTATTCCTCTTTACCTATTGGATTAGACCCGGATAAACCCCTTAATTTATCTAAAACTGTTACTGTTCATTAATTTTAATGGGGATGGTAGAGAGGTCTGCTACTTCTAACAAATTGAATATAGCACTGGTTATTCTGCAAAAAATGATCATTACTGTGGAAAAAAATGATGAACACCAGCTGGAAGTGGAAGAACTTAAATGTCAATGATCACTTCTTTTCATAGTAAGGTAATTCTTGTTGTAATAGAAACTAAGATTTAAATAAGATTATTATAGGTGCTATTTTTGGGAAATATTGTAGAAATCGAGAATAAAAAGCAGGATAATATGCTTGAAGTTTTGAATATAGTAAAAGAGAATCAACAAGAAGCCAAAAAAATAATAAATGATGCTTCTATCGATGCTGAAAAGATCAAACAAGGCTTGTTGATAAAATCAGAAGCAGCAAATGAAGAGGCTTTTCTCTCCGAAATTGATAAAGCGGAGAAAAGAGCCGACGAGTTGCAAAAGAGCAGTAGTTTGGGTATCGATCAAGAAATAAAACAGATTCTGAGTAAAGCAGAGCAACAAGCAAAAGAAATTGAAATCAAGGCAAAAGCCAATCACGAGAAAGCGGTGAATGATGTTTTGGACATGATATTCAATAGGAGCGAGAAAAAATGACATCGGTTGATGCATTAATTGAAGCCTTATTGGCCGAGGCATATGAAACCGCTGAAAAGATCATCCAAGACGCAAAAAAAACGGCTCAAGTCACCCTAGAAGAGCAGCGAAAAAAAGGTAGGGAGAGAGCGAGGGATATTGTTAATTCAATAGATAAAAAAGCACAAAACAACTCCGTAATAATCAAGTTACGCAACACAGCTTCCGTCGAAAGTAAAGCAAAACAGCTGATTCTCGTGAAAAAACACATGTTGATCGAAAACGTTCTAAACCAAGTAAAGAACGAACTACGTATGCGAATAAAAACAGATAAATACATTCATATCCTCGAAAACCTCATCGTGGAAGGAGGTATTGTTTTGGATGCAATAGACTTGGAAGTGATCTTGAATGAAAAGGATTCAACCCTTCCTTTGGATTTGGATAAGTTGGCAAAACATATTGGCGAAAAAATAGGTAAAAAAACCAAAATAACGAAATCAGCAAAAAATGTAGATGCAATTGGTGGTGCAATAATCCAAACGACTGATGGTAAAATTGTCATGAACAACACGTTTGAAGGCATGTTAAATATTTCTGAAAGTGATATTCGATTTAAGATCGCACAGATATTGTTTACATGATTTAACAAATCCTCCGTCCATCACTTTACTTAAAATTGAAAAGGTACAATAGGATTTCTGAAATGGGTGGTAATTCATACCACTGACTCAAACCACGTACAACCCGTGATTTTTCATACCTCGGACTATTATAGGAAACCAGTAAAAATTGAGGGATATAAACATCCCAGAAATCGGCAAAACTTAAGAATAATGGAATTATATTCAAAATCAATGTTTAAGATTAATTCTATCTCAAATATCAAAAAAAAATACGTGATGTACCGTGAAAATAGCGTTGATTGCTGATGTTGATACAGTAAATTTTTTTAAGTTAGGCGGGCTAGAGTATGTCTTTGAGGTCAATAAAACCGAAAAAGCGGAGAAATTCCTGCGGGAACTCATTGAAAAACCAGAGTTAACCATTCTAATTACTACAGATTACATCGCAAACAAAAATAGGGCTCTTATTAATGAAATTATAGAGGAACACGAGTTTCCTATCATCATTTCAATTCCAACTCTCGGAGGAACCTCTCAACCTATTACCGATACTATCACGGAGCTAATTAAGAGAAAGATAGGTATTGAACTTAAATCAGAATAAAATGTGAATCATCTCTTGACGGAAACAACAGTTGGTACAATATCCCGTATTGCCGGTTCTCATATAAAGGCGAAGGGGATGCCTAATGCAAGAATGTTCGAGCTTGTTAAGGTGGGGGAAGCAGGCATCATTGGAGAAATAATACGCATCTCAGGGAATACGGGCATTATCCAAGCTTACGAAGGAACCGAAGGGGTAAAACTGGGAGAAAAAGTTATCGGAACGGGAAAACTCTTGTCCGTGGAGCTTGGTCCTGGACTCATGGGACAAATCCTCGATGGTATTCAACGGCCACTCCCCTTGATTGCAGAAAAAGTTGGCCCTTGGATTGAGAAGGGTATCGAGGTTCCTGCAATCGATCGTAATAAGAAATGGTTATTTCAACCCATAATTTCAAAGGGTGACAAGGTTACCGGCGGTGATATCCTTGGGTTAGTGCAAGAAACGCCTTCAATTATAAATAGAATCATGGTTCCACCAAAGATCGTTGGAGTTGTGGAGAATATTTGTTCTGAGGGTGATTTCACTGTCACCGAACCAATAGCTGAGATCAAGACGCCTAATGGAAGTGAGGAAATATTCCTGATGCAAACATGGCCTGTTCGGCTCGAACGTCCATACAAGAAAAAGCTCCACATAGACACCCCACTTTTAACTGGTCAGCGAATTATCGATTCCTTCTTCCCAGTCGCCAAAGGTGGGATAACGGCCGTTTCTGGGGGATTTGGAACAGGAAAGACGGTACTGTTGCAAACACTTGCGGTGTGGATCGATGCTGATATCATCGTCTATATCGGCTGTGGCGAACGCGGGAATGAGATGGCTGATGTTCTTGATAGATTCACGCATCTCAAGAAAACTGAATCAGATTATCCACTCATGAGCAGATCAGTCCTTATAGCAAACACTTCTAATATGCCAATCCTTGCAAGAGAAGCAAGCATCTACAGTGGCATCACGATTGCAGAATATTACAGGGACATGGGTTACAACGTTGCAGTAATGGCTGATTCCACGTCGCGATGGGCTGAAGCGCTTCGTGAAATCTCTGGACGATTAGAAGAAATGCCCGGTGAGGAAGGATATCCGGCATACCTTTCGTCACGCTTAGCTGAATATTATTCACGCGCGGGATGCATCAAAACACTCGGTACTGATGATAGGGAAGGCTCGATCACTATCTTATCGGCAATTTCTCCGCCAGGAGGTGATTTCTCAGAGCCAGTAACGAGGAACACACTCCGGTTAGCCAAAGTATTTTGGGCTCTTGATTTCAATCTTGCTCATCGTCGGCATTATCCTGCCATCAACTGGTTCATGAGTTATTCCGAATACATGTCCTTTCTTGAAGACTGGTTCTCACATATTGATAGGGACTGGAAAAGATTATGTGGAGATGCGAGAGCATTATTACGAGAGGAGGAAGAACTCAAAGAAATCGTGGCACTAATTGGAGCAGACATTTTAGGTGATAAACAAAGAGGTGTTTTTGAAGTAGCAAAGATGCTGAAGGAATATTTCTTGTTACAGAGTGCTTATCATCCAGTTGATGTGTATTGTCCCATACAGAAAACGTATAAAATGCTTAGAACACTACTCAAATTTAATGAAAAAACCAGAGCCGCAATTGAATTGGGAGTACCATTACAGAAAATACTAGCACTTCCTGTTAAAGTGGGGTTAAGTCGATTGAAAATCATCCCAACTAACGAATTTGATAATGTCAATGCAAAACTTTCAGCCGATATGGATATTCAATTTAAGATCCTTATTCAAGAAGCGAAGGAGGAAAGTGAAAATGACTAAATCCAACAAAAATATAACTTTTTTTACGGTTAACGAGATCGAGGGTTCATTGCTCATGTGTGAATCCGTGGTTGGTATTGGTTTTGGTGAAGTTGTAAAGATCACGACCCGAGAGGGCGAGGAAAAAACTGGCCAGGTCATTGATGTGAGTGATAATGTCACGGTTATTCAAATTTTCGAGAAAACTTCTGGATTAAACATCAAATCTATAGGGATTCGTTTTACTGGTGATACATTAAAGTGTCCAGTTTCTATGGATATGCTTGGCCGTACATTTTCAGGAGTCGGTAAACCAATAGATGGCGGGGTAAACATAATTCCAGAAGATTATCTTGATGTGCACGCAGCGACGATCAATCCATATTCCCGAGCGCATCCCACGAAAGTTATCCAAACGGGGATTTCTGTAATTGATGGTTTAAATACTTTGTTATTAGGTCAAAAGCTCCCCCTTCTTTCCGGAACAGGTATGCCACACAAGCGCCTTGCCTCCCAGATTGTGAGTCAAGCAAAAGTTCCTGGGTCGGATGAGCCATTCACAATCGTTTTCGCCGCGATGGGTATAACCGCTGACGAGATGGTGTTATTCAGAGATGATTTCATAAAAATGGGTGCTATAGGTAGGGTGGTTATGTTCATAAATCTCGCCGAGGACCCTGCTATCGAGAGGCTCCTCACTCCAGGATTTGCATTAACAACCGCTGAGTACCTTGCATTCCACCACGACCACCACGTACTCGTCATCATGGTTGATATAACAAATTATTGCGAAGCATTATGTGAAATTTCCGCTTCTCGATTGGAGATTCCAGGACGTCGAGGATACCCAGGTTACATGTATACGGACTTAGCTATGTTGTATGAGAGAGCAGGCATAATCAGAGGAAAGAAAGGATCAATAACCATGATCCCGATCTTAACAATGCCTGACGATGATGTAACCCACCCGATCGCAGACCTGACTAATTATATTACAGAGGGCCAGATCATCCTTGACAGAAGTATGTTTAAAAGGGGAATCTATCCCCCGATAGATCCATTACCATGCTTATCCCGGTTGATGGATAAGGGTATTGGCTTGGATAAAACAAGGGAGGATCACAAACAATTGTCGGATCAACTTTATTACGCCTACGCTGAAGGAAAAACTGTCCAAGGAACCGCCATGGTATCCGGTGAAAAAGCGTTGACAAACACAGACAAATTATATCTTAAATTTATAGAACGGTTCGAGAAAGAATTCATCAATCAAGGATATTATGAAAACCGTAGTATCGAGACCACCTTGAATATTGGTTGGGATCTCCTATCAATTTTACCCGAATCGGAACTCGCAAGAGTCGATCCCGCAATTTTGAAGAAATTCCATCCAAATTACCAAAAATAAAGTGACTTTATCGTGTCTGCTGAAAGATTAGAAGTACACCCAACGCGATTAGAATTAATAGCTTTGAGACGCCGGAAAACATTAGCAGAAGGAATAGCGGATATTTTGCAGAAAGATCTGGAGGTATTGATCTTCTCACTTGTTGAATACAGGGGAAAGGCATCCATCTTACGAACACAATTATATGACATCTTGACAAGATCTTATAGAAAATTCATCGAAGCCGAGATGGTAAGTGGTAGTATGAAAGTGAAAGAATTAGCTCTAACAACCACCCCGATAGAATTTGATGTAGAAACAAGTACGGCAACGGGGGTTCTTGGAATTCAATTTCCATCTCTGAAACTCATCAAGCAAAAGGAAAACGAGCAAAAACTTCGTTTAAGTTTGTGTGATGCCCCAATACAACTAGAAGAGGCAGCCTCAAAGATTAATAACGTGATGGATGCCATAGTCGAGTTAGCAAGCCTTACCGCGGCGATACGAGAACTTCTCGAAGTAATATCGCTGAAAAGAAGGCAAATCAATAGAATCCAATTCAAACTAATCCCACAGTTCAATACAACGATTGAATACATCGAATATATGCTAGAAGAAATTGAACAACAAGATGCCATTCGGGTCAGGGTTCTTCAACGAAAGCGAAAAGAGAGAGCAGAGAAATCTTATGAAACCGACTCAGTATAACACTTTAATGCCCAGGGTTGCAATCGAAAATCTAAAACTTATCGATTTAGATGAATTAGTTCGTTTAATCGGTAAAAATCTTGAAGAAATTTTTAGCTTTTTGATAAATACTACATATAAGGAAGAAATTGTTAATACGTGTGGGGATAAAGTTGAACCGGGTCTTCTCGAAGATGCTCTCTACCAGAATTATGCAAAAACATTCAATAAATTGCTAGAAGATTCGTCAAAATATATCAAAAACTTACTATTGTCTATTTTACATAAGTTTGATGCGTTGAATCTTAAAACCATGCTTAGAATGGTACATGCAGGGATGAATGTCGAAGATATACTACAACACATCATTCCTTTGGGAATGTATGATAGGAAAAAGTGTCAAGCAATTCTTTCCGACGTTAATTCGATTAATGATATTGTAGATTCTCTGCAGGATCAAGATTTTGGCTTTATTTTGAAAGAAACACTCAATGCTCAAAAGATAATCGGTGATTTAGCACCACTGGAAGCTACATTGGACAAGGAAGTAATCAAGGGAATATTAAAAGAAATCAAAAATCTCGATAGGCGTGACAAAAAAATTGCCACTAATATCCTGGGAATTGAGATTGATGCTTTAAACGTTAAGATCATTTTAAAATACAAAGAATTGATAGGTAACCACGAAATTATCAAGCAGAATTTTATGCCCACAGCATTGATCAAAGAAAAAACCTTGGAATCTGCTATCAAGGAACCGGATTTGAAATCTATGCTTCAACACTTCTTGAAGTCAGTTGAAGCAAAGCATCAAGTTTATCAAAATATCTTTACAAAACTCGTGAAAGAATCTGATTCGCCAATATCAAACTTGGAATTTATTTTGGAGAAAGCTCCGCTTGAGATGAGCTATTTTGAGTTAAAGAAAAACATGCGGTATTACAATATCGGGTATATCCTGGCATTTCTAAATATGAAATGGGTTGAAATAAAGAACTTAAGATGTATTATTAATGCAATAGCGAGAAACGTCGGTGTGCATCAAACTCGCGATTTACTTATTTTACCGGAAAAATATTAATCAGCAGTGAAAGATTTTTTTATCCAATCATAGAATCAATTGACTCAATACGGAAACCATACAAAACTTTAAAGGGCGGTTTATTTTGAGATTAAAAGTCCATGATGGGACTTGTTGTATAAAAAAAAGAAGCTATATTAGAAATAGGAAAAAATTTCTTAAGAAGTATCAGGCTTCAAAAATATTCTATCCAATAAGCATGAAAGCTATCAACAGACCATAGATTGCCAATGCCTCGGATAATACCAACCCCAATATATTGGTAGTAAAGCTCTCGGGCTTTTCCACTGCGGCAGACATCATCGCGGGACCACAATACGAGATACCAAGACTGGCGATGATAGCTGTGCTACTAATTGTTATTGCGGCAACTAATACTTGCATAGCTTCATTTTCTGTCGTGATTTCGGGCAAACGGCCGATAATCATGAATGCTATAAGTAATCCATAAATAGCCAAAGCTTCTCCTAAAATGATCGTGATCAACAATTTGCTCCCCAATTCTGGCTTTTCTGAAGTCACAGAAGCAAGTGCTGGTGCACAAGTTTTTATTGAATATAGGGCCGCTCCCGAACATAAAATAATACAAAGAGCCGCTGCGATTATTGCTATTAATGTTGGTTCCATATTACATTCATCTCTTTTTTTTATTTTGTTATTTGATCTTTATTGGTTTAAATAAAATTCCTTTTGCGGAATAAAATTTTGGAAGGAATTCAATCCAATGGAGCCTTAGACAATGAACCATGACGAGAAGACCTTCAATAGATAGGGACAGGATCGTGCCGACCACGACTAACGGAATAGCGCCCAGAGGGAAAATACCGTTCTTGACTCCCCCAAGCTCGAGAAACATGGCATTTAACGCCGTATGAGTTAAAAATAAGGCTGCAAGCCGGCAAAATGATAATGTGTGGCCTAACGACTCGATGAAAACTTCGATGGTAAAGTCAATACCCTCCATGAAGTTTTCAATCTTTGTCATGACGAATAACATGATAATCAAGGGAGTAATGACGAGCATTAAGAACATTTGTAAACCTTCGCCGAACCAAACGGTTATTTGTGAAATGCCTCCCCAATGAACCCACATGAAGAAACCGCCAAGTAGAAACCATATCCAGCAAATGGCGACAAGAATATAACCAATCTCTCGTCTTTTGAGGTGATTTATTACGCGTAAAACTAAACCAAGCGTGATAAAGGAAACACCAATTAAGATGGTAAACCTTAACAGTGTAAGTGGTTCGTGCATGGGATCAAACCCGCCGAACTTGAAGGGACCGATTTGGAACAACAAAACGGGATGGAGAATTCCAGATGGACCGAAAAATTCACCAAACAAGTATCCAAAGCTCATCGCAGAAATACCACAAAACATTATTATTCCTGAAGAATGCAACAGACCCTGTGTAATTTCCCCCCTTTTACTTATATCAACCCTGCTCCTAATGATAAAGAGCAAAATACCCCCAATAAAGAGAATTAAACCTTGACCAACATCTGCAAACATAATACCAAAAAGAAAAGGAAATGTTAGTGCCATCAAATAAGTCGGATTAATCTCTCCCTTACGCGGATATCCGACGGAAAATGTTAGGTTTTCAAATCCTTCAAGCAACTGGGGAGGGTGTCTGATAACGTTAGGCACATTATCTTTGGATTTGGGTTTTTCCTGAACGATAAAACATTTCCCGTTCGTGATCTCATTAATCCCCTCTGTTATTCTAAGAATCTCTTTTTTCAAAACCCATGCTTCAAAATAAACGATTGTATCGCATTGGGCCATCTTATTCTCTGCTTCAAGGAGAGCATCGACTTTCAGCGTCATTCCTTGAAGGTTCAAGAGATTCGATTGTAAGGTGCCTATTTCAGGAACTTTCTTAATGGAATGTTCTTCGGAATACGCACTACTTTGCAATTCCAAAACTTCCTTACCAGTCTCCTCTAGTTGATTGTTGATGTCAATTAGGTGGTGATTAGCCTCGAAAAGCAGCTCTTTCGAAGTGTGCTGTCCAGCAGGAGTTTTATATTTTGAGTTCAGTTTTTTATGTGATACTTTCCACACCTGGAGTTGTTGACTTGTTTTATTTACCACGGCTGAAGTTAAATCGAGTAACTCGATAATAGGGTTTGAATCTTCCTCAATTTCCGTTAACTTCTGCTCTATGCTAGAAAGAATTTCTTTAATCGTGTTTCCAGGTAGAAGCACCACCTCACCATCTATATCATCGAGTTTTAAGTTAAATTCTTCAAATTTCCTTTTAATTCGTGTTTGGATATCTGAATTCGTTTGTAATTCATCCTTAGGAATCGGACATGCATGCAAGAATCCGTTATATGATTCCTCTTCGCAATCAACCTTGATATATTGAGCAACTCCCAAACTGCTAAGGAAGAGAAGGACTGGTTCCTGGTGCCTTTCGAGTAATATAACCTTGAGTTTTTGTAGATCTGGCATAGTATTCACCAGAAATTATCTAATTCTGATATGAAAGGGATAACATTTCTTTGGGTATAAATGATCCAATCCTTCTTACTTAAATTATATATTTTTTGAGGATTGAAGTTAAAAATCCTTAATCTAGTTAAGGATGGACCATTCTTGTGGTTTTACATTATATGTAAAGGGTAAAAATTGTATTTAAACTTTAGCATATAAGTTAGTTTAAATTTGCAAAGAATTAGACTAATTTGTTCTATTTTAGAAATATTTTCATAGAGAAAATTTTAAGATCTGTGGGGATTTTAATATGTTAATTTATAAAATCTATAACTGGAGGAAAATAGCCATTTCTAATCTATATCAAAACTACATTAATGGAAATGCTCGTATAAAAAATGCCCAACTTGTTTTTTTCCATTATAGAAAACGGGTGTCCCTTGTTTATCTTTTCTTTTCCCCATGATTCATCTGCTATCTAAATAAAGAGGGGGCTTCTCATAGTTTTAGTTACATAAAAGATGGAAGATAATTCAATATGACATTTTTTGTGTTTTCAACTATACTTAAAAGCCAAGAGGTTCCAACCTTTTTGATCTCTTCACTCAGATTTTGTATCTCACTAATAAAATCCTTATTTGTTGTATCTATGTTGTCTAAAAATTCATCCTTCATTTCCTCATCACCAGAATATGATAGACATTCATTAAAACCCTTCTCTATTTCTTGTATATTCTCAAATAGTTCCCTTTCTTGATTTATCAAGTCATTTGACACTTCATTATCCTTAATAGATTTATATAATTCAATGGATTTTTCCATCTTACTAGCTAATTGTTTGAATCTTTTAATTCTCTCATTGAATATAATCTCAAGTTTTTCCAGTGCACCTTCATAAAGTAGTTTTTCCATAGCACTTCCCTGAAAAAATTTAGAACGTACAATTAGATACCATTGCTTGAGAGCTATTACATTTGCTAAATATTCAATGGAGTTTATAACTCTTCTTTTAACGCTCCAATATAGTCCCGGATAGAAATCCATATCCCCCTTTTGTGGCTCTTTACCCATTAAAAGCTTATGACCTTGAGGACAATCTCCGCGGTATATAACTCCTGCTGCAATTGTTGTACTGTATCCTATTTGACTTGGTCCAACCAATCCTCCTTGACCTCCCAAAAAGATAGGAGGTTGATTGAGCATAACACCTTTTGCTACATCTCCAATTAAAGATGCGGTTGCCTTATCCTGATTAGGTGTGTAATTAAAATGAATATAGGAACTACCTACCTCACTATGATTTGTTCTGTTCGTCCCACCTGCCATTAAAATATCGCAAAAATTAACAATGCTCCCTAATGTAACAAAAGGAAAAAGGATTGTTTGTTTAAGACCAACTGTATGAGCACCATTAGCTTCCTCCTCCAACAAGCATCCTTCTCGTACTTCAGCACCATCACCCATATTCGCAGAATCCAGGAACGTTGATCCTTCAAAATAACCGCCTTTTAAATCAACATTCCTTCCTAATTGACAATTTTTAATAGTAACCGGAGATCTACTACCTAACGTAACTCCTGACATAATAAGTGTTTTGTTGCCAAATATTTTACACCCCGTGTGTATTGTGACATTCTTAGATGATATCAAATTAACCTTGACTCCCTCGCCAATCTCAACAGAAGATGGATTCGGAATTTTAACTCCTTTCTCAATTAAAGCAGAAATTAATGAGTTTTTTATAGATACCATAAAATACATCTCTTTTCTGATTCAAACGTCTTAATTTATTTAATAAAAATAATTTCTAATTACCAGTAAATCTTTTTTAAGTAATTTATAGATTATCATAATTTTTTAGTAGTAATCAAGAGATAGGTATTTAAAAGAGTTTTATTATCATTAACCAATTTTGTTATATATTTATTTATTTCATTTATGCCTACACTTCATCTTCTAAAACATTTTTACAATTAACAGCTCTGCTGAGGAGTCCTAATTAGATGTAAGAATTATCATAAACTTTTCTTAATAATCCCTTTATTTGGATCATGGTAATAAAGAGTATTTGGTGGAATATCCTCACGTACTATTGTATGGGCTCCGATTCTTGAATTTTCATAAATGATTTTACCTGTCATTATACTTACATTTATTCCGGTTTTAACGTTTGGTCCAATAATAGACCCTAATTTTTTTCTTCTTGAATCTACTAACTGATCTTTAATCTTCACTTTAACACTCTTATCATCAAATCTTAAATTCGCAATTTTAGTTCCTGCTCCCAGATTTACATTCTCACATATAATTGAATCTCCAACATAATTAAAGTGTGGAATTGAACTATTTGATAAAATAATTGAATTTTTTATTTCGCTCATACCAATATGACAATCATTTGCAATGAATGTATAGGGTCTTATAAATGAATTAGGGCCGATTAAATTGTTGTTTCCGATATAACAAGGACCTTGAATATAAGAGCCAGATAGGACGTTAGTCCCTTCCCCAATATACACATTCCCTGAGATTTGAACATTTTCTTCAATCTTGCCTAATATTTTCTTTTCAAGTTTCTCTAAAAGATTACTATTGGCATCCAAAAATTGCCAAGGTAATCCTATGTCGCTCCAGAAATAATCCTTTATTTTATAACCCGTAATTTTTCCTTTAAATTTGTTTATTAGAATTTCCATGGAATCAGTAAATTCATATTCCCCCCGAATAGATTTTTCTGTCTTTTCAATTGCTTGAAAAATTTATAGGAGCTATTTATGCTTGAAGTTTTGAATATAATAAAAAAAAATCAAATGGAAGCTAAAAAAATAATAAATGATGCTTCTATCGATGCTGAAAAGATCAAACAAGGCTTGTTACATATAATAAACAACAAGCTTCTTTGCTAAATTCCAAACCTATATATTAATTAAACTAATGAGACTTCTCAATTATGGGATCTCGGATGTTATTTTTTTTAATCTAATAATGTTTGCTAGTATTCGTTCCTCCCACTCTGTTTGTGATCAAATCCGATCATCCAACTCTCTACATGTGATCAAATCCGATCATCTCATCCAAATTATATATGAGATACAATCATATATAAAGCTATCCATTTTTAATCCAAAATTATCCATAGAAAATCCAAAAAAAGCAAACTTATTATTTAAAAATATAAAGAAGATAAATAATGAACAATGAAAAACATGAATTTCATATTTCTCTAGAAGTAGATGTATTCAATAAATTAGAATCTATTAAAGAGTATCACGGAATAAAGAATATCACAGAAATCATTAGATTCTTAATAACTAAAGAACATAGGGAAATCAAAAAAGTTGAATGAATAAAATATTAGTTTAAAATGTGTATTAAGATTTTATTATTTTGAGCAAAACAGAAGAATAACTTATTATTCTGCACTATAACACGGTTTAGATCCAGATAAACCACTCAATTTATCTAAAACGGTCGCTGTTCATTAGATTTTAATATTATGAATTAAGTTTCTTTTTTTTAATCCCTTCTGAGGGATCCCAATAATAAAGTGTATCTGGAGCTACATCTTCCATAACTAGAGTATGTGCCCCAATCACAGAATTTTCTCCGATTTTTTTCCCACACATAATACTGGAATTTATTCCCGTCTGTGCATTTGGACCAATTATCGCTCCAAGTTTTCTGCGACCCGAATCTATTTGTTCACCTTTAATAGTTACCCAGACGCTTTTGTTGTCAAAACGCAAGTTTGAAGTTTTTGAACCAGCACCAAGATTTACACATTCACATATAATGGAGTCTCCGACGTAGTTAAAATGTGGAATATTTGATTTTGAGAAGATCAATGAATTTTTAACCTCACTCATCCCAACATGACAATTATCTCCTATAGAAGTATATGGCCTTATGTATGCATTAGGCCCAATTAAAGAATTTTCTCCAATATAACAAGGACCTATAATAGATGTTCCTGGTTTAACTTTTGTATTTTTTCCAATATGAACATTCCCCGAGATAAATACATTCTCTTCTATATCCCCCAACACTTCAGGATCAATATGATCTAAGAGAAATTTATTTGCTTCGAGAATTTGCCAGGGTAAACCAATATCACTCCAAAACTCATCTTTAATAATATATCCTCTTATTTTAGCATTAAGTTGGGTTATATAAATTTCCATGGAATCAGTAAATTCATATTCACCTCTCGGAGATTTAGTTGTTTGCTCAATAGCTTGAAATATTGAAGAATTGAAAATAAAGACTCCCGCATTCGCGAGGTTTCCTACATTTATTTCTGGTGAGGGTTTTTCAATAATTTTTTCAACAAATCCCTCTGGATCTAAAGATATAATCCCAAAAACTTCAGGATTTTCTACATGCATTAAGAGGATGATCCCATCGTCTTTATTATCATTGAACTTCTGCACTATTTCTTTAAAGACTTTAGGTTCTACCAATAAATCTCCATACATGAATAATACTGATTCATCGTTAGCAAAATATTTACCATACCCAAAAGCATGTGCCGTTCCCAATTGCTCCTCTTGAGTTACATATTCAATTTTTAAATCAAATTTCTCTTTTCCATCCCCAAAATACTCTTTAATTAAATTTTCTTTATAACCGACTACAAGTAATATCTTTTTTATTCCCGAATTTTTTAGTGCTAATATAGTATGCTCCAATAAGGGTTTTCCAGAGATTGGAATTAAAGGTTTTGGTCGGGAAGAAGTAATTGGTCTTAATCTTTTTCCTTCTCCAGCAACAATGATAACAGCTTTCATATAAAGCATTAGTTGATTATTTTATTAAAAATTTCTTACGACTTCAAAATAAGATCTATTCGTATTTCTTAATGTTAAAAATATGAGCATTCCATCCAGATAATTCAACATACAAACCAAATTTACTGAGATCTTCACCACTATATCTGAAATCTCTCTGATTAAGTAAATCTGTGAAAATCCAAATATTCTCTCCATAATTCAATTTTTCAGATGTAATATATGCCCTTGAAGGAAAAGGGCTAAAATTCACTACAATTAACCGGAAAAATTCACTACTTTTCCATAAATATGAAATTATGTTTGTATTAGACGAATCCTCAAACTTTACGGGTTGATTTTCGCAAAGTGACCAATTTGCATTCTCAAATATAATACTTGGCATAGATTTTAAAAGATCGTGATAAAATTTATGAAGTTTCTTATTTTTTTCTTCCGAAGGTCTTCTTCTTAGCTGAACTGGTAATCTTATTTTGTAACCGTTAGTTTGTCCCTCATAGACTAATCTTGCCCCTGGTAAAGTTAAAGCTATAACTGCCGCCGCTCGTGATCGATCTTCTCCGAGATTTTCTACTGCTCTTAATTCATCATGATTTTCGATAAAGCGAACAAGTTTACTTTGATAATCTAATTCTGCTTTAAGATGGTCCTTGATCGTAGATGCATTCTCATAAGTTAATCGTTCATAAAGTCGTTTATCATAGCAAAAGTCAAATCCTTGTTGTTGAAGCTCCCATTCCATATCCCAATATACTTCTGCTATGAATGAGAAGTTTGGAGAGTTAGACTTTAAAGTTGGGATCACATCTGACCAAAATTCGTTTTTAGGAACTAGACCTGCTCTCTCACCCCAAGTTCTCCTAAATACATCATTAGTCATCAACATTGCCATATCACATCGAACGCCATCACTAAGCTCAGCAATATTTAATAATGTTTCAATTGTCTTTTGACGAGCTTCCTTTGAGAAAGCGTTAATTTGGATAGTATCAGTCCACGGAGAGTCAAAAAAGTAAGGATCCAAACCATGAGCAAATATTTGATTATTCACCTTAAAAAATTGCTTAGGGTGAGAGTTAATGTCTTCTAAATCTCCTTTGATGAAAATATTAGGATCTTCTAATACCCAAGGATGGTCTATTGAAACATGATTAGGGACATAGTCTAATATTATTCTAATATTTCGCTCAGTTAATCTCTTTTTAACATTTTTTAAAGCATCAATACCACCAATATTCTTATCCACATGATATTGATGAACAGCATAAGGGGATCCTACCACATCTTCTTCCCTATAATCATTTAATATTCTGTGATACTCTTGCTGCAAATCAGGATGCTCTAGAGCAATCTTTTTACTAGCAGGACTTCTTTCCCACACTCCCATAAACCAAATAACATCAAATAAACTTAATTCCTCGTCAATGATATCATCAGGAATACTATCAAAAGTTATAATTTCTCCATATTGTTGTGATAATGATTCAAGCCAGACCCAAGTATTTATTTCCAATATTTTCGGATGTTTTACCCATTTGGTATTTTGAAAATTCATGTTAAATATATATTTGATTGAGATAATATTTATTCGAAGTAATTAAAACAACCTAGCTATAAATTAATATTTTACAAGCATATTTAAGCATATATTTTTACTTAAATTAAATCTATAATTGCCTAGAATATTTTTTAGGCGATTATCCTTTATCAATAATTTTAAACAGTTAAGTAATTTAAAAATTTATTTATTCATAATAAGGAAAGTATTTTTAAAAAAATAAGTTCGCTCTATAACGTAGAATAGAAAAAAATTTAAATAAAAGTTAGGTCTTGATTATCGATGTTAACGTTAGGCTTTTTATCAAGGCCCAGTTCCCGTATTTCTTTATTTAATTTTATAAACGCTTCTCTTACAATTTCTTTATTCTTTGCTCCGGCACAAACTACTTTTCCCGTAGAAAAAAGTAAGAAAACAGTTTTGGGATCTCCCATACGATAAATTACACCTGGAAATACTTCTGGCTCATACATAACATTTTCCATTATAATCGCAGCCATATTTAAATCAATAAATATGTGTAAATCTCCACTTGCGACAATATTCTGAATCGTTATTTCTGGATTAGATACATTAATTCCGGCGTCTTTAATGTTTTGAATTACTTTTTTTACTCCAGCACTTGCCTCATCTGCTCTTCTAAGTCCTGTGATAACCATTTTTCCTGTAGTGAAGATAAGAAATGTTGCTTTAGGTTCCTTGATTCTCATAATAAGACCTGGAAATCTTTCGGGATTATACTCTACATCCTCATACTTACGGGAGATTTTGGTAAGATCTATCTTTTCGGTAATTTCCATAA
>CAZRBD010000076.1:17686-18597 GCA_964598265.1 uncultured archaeon | reverse complement strand
AATTGATCTTTCAACTCTTACCTCTAAAGAATTAAAATTTCCAATCTTTTTATCTAAAATATCTGAAACCACTTTAAAAACAAGTTCATCCTCTTTGAGCCCCTTCGATTTTAAATTTCTTATAACTTCCGCGACTCCTTTTGGACCTACAAGTTTCTCTACCCTTCCGGCTAAATCTTTTGCTTGAGGAGATTCAACAAATAATTCTGGATCAAATCCTTTCTGTCGTGCTTTTTCAGCGGTACTATAACATTGATCTACTTGCGTTTGGATTTCTCTAAAGTATTCTTCCATTTTTTTACTCATTTCAGACATAAACTAACCCAAATTATAAATTGTAGAAGTCGATTATATGCAACAAAACTATAATTTATTTATTCTCTGAATTTAATTAAATTTATTTATTAATGGGCTATTTCACATATAAAATTAGAGAGAATGGTAATTTTCTGCACTCTTGTAGTATAAAAAGAAATTTGTTTTTTCTTTAATAAAAAATAATTTAATTTTACCTTCAAATTATAATTATAATTCTTTTTGAGATATTGAAAATTGAAAGTCAATAATTTTAATGAAAAAAAAGTTCTCGTAAATGAGTTTATTAATTCTGGAATAAATATCACCCCCCATATTTTAGATATTATTTCTACTTTTGATAATCCATTAAATAAAGTTAAATTAATAATAAAGAACGTAAGTTTCCTTCCTAATTTTAAAGGACATCTTACTTTAGATATCTTAAAAAAAATTTCAGTTGAGGAAATAACAAAATCTTTACAGAGAACTTTATTTAAAGAAGTTATAATACTAGATGATCAAGAAGAAGGGTTAAAAGAATCTAAAGATGAAAAATTATCTAAATTTTTAAATAAAAAAAACCCTATTGAACAAAAGCAGAAAAAACCAAAAAT
>CAZRBD010000076.1:0-17676 GCA_964598265.1 uncultured archaeon | reverse complement strand
ATATTAATAACAATAATTTATCTATCAATAAACCAGTCAAAAAAAGTACCATTTATGGGAGAGCAAAAACAACCTTAGGATTTACTCCTATTGCTAAAAATTACGATTTATCCTATGAAATATTGAAAGACCCTTCTGATAAACTTTATACTGATGGAAGTTATCAAGAATTCTATGAATTGACATTAGATAAATTTAATAAACTACGAAAATTAATGAGAAAAAGACCAGAGGTACTTTCTGCTAATAACATTAACAGTATTCTAAGATTAACAAACAAAGTAGAAGTGTCTATCATTGGACTTGTGAAAATGATTCGAAAAACAAAAAATGGAAATTATTTTTTTGTATTAGAGGATATTACAAGTCTAATTAATGTAATTATTAGGAAAGATTCAGAAAATCAAGATATTGTAAAAATAGTTGATAGAACTCTTAATGATCAGATGGTTTATGTAGAAGGATTATATAATCCAGGAGAAAGAGGTAATAGCGGGATTTTATATTGTAGTTATATATCAAAAATAGATATTCCAAAAGATTTTGAACCCAGTAAAGCGCAAGATCCAATTTCAGTCGCATTAATTTCAGATCTTCATATTGGAAGCAAAGAATTTGAAGAAAAATTGTGGAAAAGATTTATCGATTTGATAAATGGGAAAATTGGAAACAAAAAACAAAAAGAAAGAGCAGGAAGAATTAAATACATAATAATAAATGGCGATCTGGTTGATGGAATAGGTGTGTATCCTGGTCAAGAGAAAGATCTTGTATTTACTGACATATACAAACAATTTAACGAGGCAAAAAAACTACTTTTAGGGATTCCTGATTATATCAAAATTTTTTATAGTTCAGGTAATCATGAACCTGT
This sequence comes from uncultured archaeon, assembly GCA_964598265.1. Taxonomy (GTDB): domain Archaea; phylum Asgardarchaeota; class Lokiarchaeia; order Sigyniarchaeales; family SOKP01; genus Loki-b32. The sequence continues at coordinate 16,802 of CAZRBD010000076.1, read as the reverse complement.
AAGAACAGCTATACCTAGACCGGCAGTACCTAACAAATACGCTAGTGAAATTACAGACATTGGAGTAAGCTGTATAGGAAATCCTTCAATAGTTCGAACTCATAACGTTAAAACATTAATCTATCATGGAGACAGCCTTCTTGATATTAATATGTTGATACCTGGATTAGAGAATAATAAGCCTGTTGAAGGTATGAAAGAATTATTAAAATGTAGACATTTAGCACCTGTATTTGGAAAAAAAACACAAATTGCTCCACTTAGCAAGGACTGGCTTGTCATCAACAAAATTCCAGATATTTTTCACACGGGACACATTCATATTAACGGCATGGATCATTATAACAATATTGCATTAGTTAATTCAGGTTGTTTTCAAAGTCAAACATCTTTTATGAAATCTTTAGGTATAAAGCCTACACCAGGGATTTTATCCTTGATTGAACTGGATACTTTAAAAGGAATACAGATAGACTTAAAAAGTAGTATCTAGATATTCTAAACAAAATTGGAAATATATTAATATGGTACCGAACTTCAACATTCCTCGTAATAACACATCTGAAATGCTCAGTTACATCTGGAAAGTGATAGATCTTCCTTTTTTATCACAAAACGATTTACTTTATAAAATTTCATTTGTATTATATATCCTCACACCTGAAAAAGCTAAAATTTTCATCAAAAACTGTATAGATCACAAATTCATTATAGAAGATGAAAACGAAAATCTAAAATTGTCAAATTCCCTTATGAATAATTTAAATAAATGGCAAAGCCGAAGAAGAAATGAGATTTTGGAGAAATCTATATTAATCAATAAAAGTACCGATCTAAATTCTAACTTTAATAATGATCATAAAACCCTATTAAAATTTTTCACAGATAAAACCACTATAAATAGAGCAGCAATTATTCCAAATTCTCATTTTAAATTATTAGTTTTTAATCCCAAGATTGGAATAATTAAATCCGAGGTTAAAGGGTCAAAAGAAGAACAATATAATATTGAGATAGATGTAAACAAAAAGGTACTAAAGCATAATTGCCATGATTTTATAACGAGAAGGGCAGAAGAAAAAAAGTTTTGTAAACATTTATTGAAATTATTCCTCCTTTTATATGCCAAAAATTCCACTAGTACTGAGTTTTTTCTTAAAAATATAGCGAAAAATATTGATAAATGGGAATTTAACTCTTAGATCAATTTCTTAAAAATATTATTTTTTAATTTAACTTTGTCTTCTTGTAATAGGGATGGTTTGTAGTTTAGAATACTATTGATTTTTTCTATCTTAGATAGTACCTTTTCAAGGATATTCTTTCCAATGTCCAATTTTATTATCTTAGTTCTGCCGTAATGCCCCATTGATTTAATATCTGCAGTTATTATTCCTGATTGTGCTAAAGTGCTAATATAGTCACTAATTCTCCTTTTAGTAAGCTCTCTTACTCCTGGGATTAACCCCCTTACCTCAGAATGGACATCATAAATATCACCAGAAATAATTACGTGATTTGGACTATATTTTATTATCACATATATTGATGCTAAAACTAATTGTGCTTGAAGTGGCATTCCCTTTATATAATCCACTACATGATCCTTTTCTAAGTTTAATTGAGCCATATTTACATGTTTTGTCGTAATCATTTTATTTTGGGCCCTCTCCGCTAATTCACCTGCTTTTCTTAACAATTGAAGCGCTTTTCGAGCATCTCCATGCTCTTTTGCTGCAAATGCCGCACAAAGAGGAATAACATCTTCTTTCAAAGTACTTTCTTGAAATGCTATTTTAGCTCTTCCTATTAAAATATCCCTGAGCTCGCTAGCATTGTAGGAAGGAAATACAATATGTTCTCCCCCCAGACTTGACAATATTCGTGGATCTAAATTCTCTCGGAATTTTAAATTATTAGAGATACCTATTAAACTCGTTTTACAATTGTCTAAATTTTCATTCAACCTTGTTAAATCATAAAGAATCTCATTACCTCCTTTCTTCTCTACAATAATATCAATCTCATCTAGAACTAAAAAGCAAATAGAATTAGCTACCTTAGAATCTAATAATCCAAGTAATTTCTTAAATATAACATCTTTAGGAAGTCCTGTTGGCGGAATCTTCTCTCGCCTTGAAATTGTATTGTATATGTGAGCTAAAATACGATACGGAGTTGAAACAACGTTACAATTTATATAGATCCACCAAAGTTTTATTTTTGAATTTTGTTGTGCTAATTTTTGACTTACATATCTTATTGTTGCTGTCTTACCTGTTCCCGTCATACCATAGCATAAAAAATTCGGGGGGGAATCACCAAGTAAAGCGCATACGGTTTTTTCAGCAATATCTTTTATTTGAGCATCTCGGTGTGGTAATTCTTCAGGAATGTATAAAGTTTCTAAGGCATCTCGGTATTTGAATATTCTTGGTCCTTTAAGATAGTCTTTGTAAAATTTTTCAATGTTAAATTGGATATTATTCTCGTTATTTTTCAACAATTTTAGCACCATACATTCAGAAGGAACTTTTTTTGCACTCGAAATTAAAGGTTATATAAAATATTTCAACTGCATATATAAAATTAATTATTAATCTCAAATTTAAAATGAAAAATGTTAAAGGTTTAATAGTAATCTTTGACAGATTATTTCAACTAATTATGATATTATCGTCGGAATATTAAAAGAATATTATTTAAGAAAGAATATTTATTATGATTTTATTAAAAGCTCTTCTTTTTAAAAAAAGTTTAATTTAATTATGAATTTGTCTTATTATTCAATTTTTCTGAAAAATCATCTCTCTAGTAAGAAAATAGAGCAAATTGCCAGCTAGTAATAACTTAACTGAACTAGAAACAAAACAGAAAAAGATAGCCTTAATATTAGCTGTTATTTTTCTTTTCTTGATTTTAATAGATTTTGTAATTATTTCTCTAATTTTCACATGGGCAGATTGGGTTTCAATGTTAATATTTAGCCTATTGTTTATGGTTCCTGCATATATTTCAAATGCTTCCATGGTGTTTACTGGAGGGGGTAAACCTATTGATGGTGGAAGAAATTTTCGCGATGGGAGGAGAATTTTAGGGGACCACAAAACTTGGAATGGGTTAAAAGGACCTTTGTTTATTGGTATACCAATTTCTTTTTTAATCTTTCTCCTTTTTATCGGATTATGGCTTCCTATTAAAGAAATTGTTATAGATTCGTTGGCTCAAGGGCAATATGTTCTCTACAATAATGTAAAAATTTTTGAATATTATTTTACAGGGGGTGTCATCCCTATAAATTTTATAATTTTAATAATAAGGATTATTCTGGCATCGTATGGTGCCGTAATTGGTGATTTAATTGGATCTTTTTTAAAAAGGAGGTTTGATATAGGAAGTGGTGCACCGTTTTGGATTGTTGATCAACTAGACTTTGCCCTTTTCGCATTATTGTTTGTAGCTATACCGGGTTTTTTATTTCCTAGTCTCTTCTTAGTTCCAGATATTTTTATAGTAGTATTTTTGATAATTTTAACTCCCGCGGTAAGTATTATTGCCAATGCGGTGGCTTATTTCGTGGGTCTTAAAAGTGTTCCTTGGTGATCTAGTAATAATCAATAATATTAATTCATGAATTTACATTTTATTGCTAAGGGACTGTCATTATTCTCAAAATTAATATAATTTTTAAAAATCTTATTTACTACTTTGATGTAATCTCCATTTCTACCAATTGCAATACCTCGTTCTTCAGCGATTAAAAAATAAATAGAAATCTCTTTTTGATTAGATTTAGAATTTGTATCAATCTTAATATCATGAATACATACATCAGGAAAAAAACTAAATAATAAATTTATGAAAATCCTCTCAACTCTTATAATTAAAACCTTTTTATTGGTTAACTCCCTTCTCATAGATTTTAAGTACTGCTTTGAATTAAAATAGTCTTCACTTTTTACAAAGAAAAAGATAAATTGGTCTATTAGTATAATCGATTCTGAATATATTCCATTAGTTTTTTTATAAAAATATTTAAGTAATTTAAGCTCAAAATTAGAGAATTTTTTAATAAAAGATAATAAACGATAAAAAATCAAATCATCTGCAATAGTATAAAACATTAAAGTTATGTTTCTTAAAATGGATTTAAACCACTACAAAATTTATAAAATATAAGGATCTATAGATTGATTTATCTAGTTGGTCAAGTAACACTCAAAAATGTAAACCATGAAAAAATTAGGATTTCGTTTTTTAGATCACACAGCAGATGTTCAGGTTGAATGTTGGGCTCCAACCTTGGAAGAAGCTTTTTCACAAACAGCTTTAAGTCTAATGACTATAATCTCTCCAAATTTAAATCTTATATCACCTTCGTTTAATAAAGAAATTCTGATTGAAGCCGAAGATAAAGAAAGTCTCTTATTTGATTTTTTATCTGAGTTTCTTTATATTTTCGATGTTGAAGAATTAATTTTCAGTGAAATCTCAGTTGGTACAATCAAGAAAAAACATAAGAAATTAGTATTAAGAGCCCATATTAAAGGAGAAATATTTAATAAAGATAAGCATGAGGTAGGGACAGAGGTGAAAGGTGTAACTTATTCTTACATGGAAATTAAAGAGAATAAAGGTATTGTAAAAATAAAAGTAGTTTTTGACATATAAATGCTTACAATAACTTACCCTTTAATTACTCCAACAGGGATTAATCTGACTATCTTTTCAACGATACCAAGATCATGACTCACTTGAACAACTTGATCAATATCTTTATATGCTCCAGGAGCTTCTTCAGCTATGACTTTCATGGATGCTGCTTTTACTAAAATTCCTCTGTTGCCTAGATCTTCTTTTATTTTCTTACCCCAATATTGTTTAGTAGCTCTAGATCTGGACATTACTCTACCTGATCCATGAGCAGTAGATCCAAATGATAAATCCATAGCTTTTGGTCTACCAACACAGAGGTATGAAGCTGTTCCCATTGTTCCTGGGATTAGAACTGGTTGTCCAATACTTTTATAATCCTGCGATAATACTTGATGACCGGGGGGAAAGGCTCTGGTAGCACCTTTTCTATGCACATTTAACTTCATTTTTTTTCCATCAACTTCATGTTCTTCTATTTTTAATATATTATGACAGACACCATATATCAGATTTAGATCAAGATTATCTGTATCTCTTTTAAAAGTATTTTGAAATGATTCTCTGATCCAGTGAGTTATTAATTGGCGATTTGTAAAACCAAAATTTGCTGCGCAAGCCATTTGTTTTAGATAATTCTGGGCTTCTGGTGTATCAGCAGGCACACATGCTAATTCCCGATCAGGAACTCTTATATTATATTTTTTCATTGCTTGCTCAATATTTCGTAATGAATCAGTACATACTTGATGTCCTAAAGCTCTACTCCCAGTATGAATCATTACACAGATTTGATTTGGGTCTATTATCCCCACTTTTTTAGCAATTTCTTTATTATATATCTTGTCAACTTTTTGAATTTCAAGGAAATGATTACCACTTCCTAAAGAGCCAAGTTGTTTAACTGCTCGTTGTTTAGCTTTCTGTGAAACTAAACTTGCGTCTGCATTACCCAAACATCCATTTTCTTCTAAATGTGTGATATCTTCACTTAAAGCATAATCATTTTCCAGCGCCCAGTTGACACCATTGTTTAATACTTTATCTAAATCGGAATAGCTAATATTTAATTTACCTTTTGACCCTAAACCTGAAGGGATGTTACTAAATATTGAATTTAATAAACTTGGAAGTGCAGCTTTAATATCAGTGAGATGCAAATTTGTTCTCAAGAGGCGAACACCGCAATTTATATCGTAGCCAACTCCACCCGGAGATATCATTCCACTCTCTGCATCAGTCCCGGCAACCCCTCCTATACAAAATCCATATCCTTGATGAGCATCAGAAAGTGCAATAGCATGTTTCTTAATCCCTGGTAAGCACGCAACATTAGAAATTTGGTCTAAGGTTCTATCTTGCTTTATTTTTTCTAAAATATAATCATTAGCGTAAATCTTGACCGGAACTCGCATCTTAAATTTCTCAATATTACCTCTAACACGAGTCATTAACGTTTTCGGAGCTATTTCGTAAATATTGTCTCCTATTTTAGTTACATTCATCTTAATTTTATAAATAAAACAATTTTCAAAAACATTTTTATTTATAGTGAATGTTCTTTAAAACTAATGGCTTCTCTCGAATAAAACATTTCTCATATAATTAATTAGTAAAATAATGTAATAATCAAATCTAATAATCAATAATTACAAAATTCGAGTACATTAATTTAAATCATGAAAAAAAAAATAGCAAGAAAAGAACTTTAAATAAGTTTTTTAATATAGTACGGGTGTGGATGAACCTTCAAGAATAAATAAAGCTGGGAAATGAAAGGAAAGTAAAAATCCAACCTACTTTCAAAAATCAGCGCGGGCTCTATTTTATCTCTATAAAAGCAAGGAGCTGTAACTTGTCCAAATTGTTTATAATATTCTGAATCTCCGGCACTGGATTACCACTCTCCTCAGCAATTTCAGAAATTGTATGAAAACCATCTGCTAAGTGTGCTATTTTATACTCTTTTTTGCTCATGAACCCTTGCGAGATTACCTGTTTGGGTAGGCGCTTGGCAGTCCATTCTGGCTTCTTGTCTGTTGCATTTCGGAGATCCTCCTCAGACAACACCAAACCCTTCTTCGCAATCCGTTTTCGGGATTTTAGAAAATCTTTCTTGAATATCTTTAAAATGGGAAGTTTTAACTGGATCTCTGCCAATTTGCCGGTGTCTAAAATGTCGTCAATGATATGCTCGAAATCGCGAAACATACGCACGTCTCCATTCCAATTCTCGAGTGTCTCACCGAACTCGGCCACGAATTTGTCGATTATATCAGTTAGCCCTCTATGGGTAATTTTCGCATCATCATTCTTGTCAGCCGCAGCCGTGATTAACACTCCCTCCTTAAAGACTAACAGCAGGTAAAAAATCTGCATGTCTTTACAATTAGATAGAAACTATCTAAAATCTATAACCTTGAGTTCTCCCGAACCTTTCGAAAACTCAACTGAAAAGTCTTTAAGGGCTGTTAGAAAACCACTGACCAAATCTTGATTAAATTCTATACTCCCATATTTTCTATGTATTAGACAGATGCCTGTATGTTGGTGTATGAGGTACACATTATGTAACAATTGTTCTTTTCCACCTCTTAATTTTATAAACTCTAGATAATAATTATTGATCTTAATTGTAATTAAAGTAAAACTCCAAATATTTAAAATAAAGCTTTTCAGTTTTTAGTTGTAATATTTATTATTAAATCTCTGACCGCGCTTTTTTCACCCAACATTCTGTGTCCATCATAAATATTGGTGAATAGAATTTTTTTATTTGACTTTTTATGTCAATAATAATCCGCGTTAGTTCTATAAGATTTTCTATATAATTTCTAATAATTGGTTTAGACTTCGAGTACTTCCAAAGATAAGACAATCGTTCATAACGTAAAACTTTATTAGGGTATTAGTAAGATCTCCATTGAGATCCTTATTATTAAAAATATACTCCAACTTCTTTATTACCGGTGAAGATATTTTAGACTATATGGAACGGGGAGTTAAGTTGTGGAACTTTTTTATCTGGTTTCATTCTCCTGAGTCAATGCTATCTGAGGCTGTTAAAAAAGAATATAAAATGGCCGTTTACCCTGGAAAAAATATTATATCTATTACAGAAGATTTTAATTCGTTTCCACTGAGTATGCGTGTTACCTGGTCAATTTTATTTAAAGAGGATTTAAAGGAAATATGTAACCAATTAATGAATGATATCACGAAGTACGATGACATAAGAACCAAAAACAAGAGTGGTAAAATTAGAAAGATATTTAGATTTAAATCCTGTTTCGCTTAACTTCAAAAATCGTCTTAAAAAGTTGGAAGACTTAATTTTTAATATCATAGAGTGATTTTATATTGAAAAAGTCTCTTATTAGGATGATTATTATCTAATATGCTAATTTCATCAATGAAAAAAAAAATTAAATGAAAAATTATGAAAAAAGTGTATTTGAGGAATGATTGGATAAATTTAACATCCAAATATTCTGACAATGAGGAATTAATAGTTGATATGTTTAATTTAATTGAAAAGTGTTATAATTCCTCATTTAGATATTATCATAATTTAAGTCATATTGAGAATATGCTTTCTGAAGCTGAAAACTTCAGGACAAATGTAAGTGATTATGATTCAATTATATTCGCAATTTGGTTTCATGATATTGTGTATAATGTAAAAAAGAGTGATAATGAAATTAAAAGCGCAGTAATAGCTGAAGATTTTCTAAATTCAATAAATTATGATAAAATCAAATTAGATAAAATCAAGGTGTTAATATTAAAAACTAAAAATCATTCACAATTTGATTCAAATGAAGATTTTGATACTAAACTTTTTCTAGATTTAGATTTATTAATACTTGGAGCAAATAACAGATTATATCGTAAATATGCTGAAAATATCAGAAAAGAATACTCTTTTGTACCAGATAAGATATTTAATACCGAAAGAATTAAAATATTAGAGGATTTTTTGAATCAAGAATTTACATTTAGAACAGAAAGATTTCGTAAACGTTATGAAAATTTAGCCAGGAAAAATATAAAATCTGAAATCAATTTCTATCAAAAGTTTAGGAATCTAATGTTAGTTTGATATTTATGAAAATGATGAAATTCTTATATAAGTTGCATAAATAAAATTCAGATTTTAAAGAGAGTTGAGCATCAATAAATCTTAAAAAAGTTGATATTATGTATTAAATTAATTTGAATTACAGATATCATAAAAGTAGTTAACATGAGTTTTTATATTTTCTTTGTAACAGTTCCTAATTTCGAAGTAGGAAAAAAAATTGCTAAAATTTTAGTTGAAAATAAGCTTGCAGCTTGTGTAAATATTATTCAAAAAGTGTTTTCGATTTATAGGTGGAGAGGAAAAATAGAAGAAGATAATGAAAATCTATTGATCATTAAAACATCCGAAGAGAAATGTGATTTGATTATTCAAGAAATCAGTAAAATACACAGTTATGATACTCCGGAATGTGTTGGGTTCAAAATCGAAAAAGGTTCTGAAAAATATCTGAAATGGATTAAAGAAAGTCTTATCTAGAAATTATATAACTATCTATAAAATCATGCTAAACGAAACTTTTAGAATAGATTGGTTTTTTATTGATAGTGTTATTATTACACTATTATTAATACTACTGATAAGTGTCAGGATTTTTAAGAGTACACATCGTTGGCGTTCATCATTTTCAAACGAGGCAATTGAACGTTTGTTGTTGCCATATGTAATTGAAAGTGTTAAGAAACAAACTTTTTTTATAAAAAAATGTTTTTTAACTCGAAAATCATTCTCTGGAGAAGATAAAAATATGAAGCCGTTGATATTCATCCTAAGAACAAATTATAAAAGAAAATTACTCACAATATTAACAGAAGGTCTATGTAGTTATGGCTTCGATGTTATTACTTTAAGAATAAAAATGGAGCGTCATCTCTCCCAAAATAATTTTGAAAAATTTGTTTCAAATGAGGTGAATTCGTCAATTTTTTCTATTATTGAAATCTACAGAAAAATAACGCAAACAGATAACCAACAATATATCTTGTTAAGTCATTCCAGATCAAAAGTTCCATATAAGATATTTGGTGACGAAAAAAATATGGGAATGATTCTAATTAATCCAAAAGTAACCGAAAGAAAAGCAAAGAGTCTTTATGAATTTTTTATCAATTCTCATAAAAAGTTTTACTTGTTCATAATTTTTAGCAGGAAGTCTATACTCCTATTTAAAAATAAAAACATAAATCAGATGCTTAAAGAACTTCACTCAACTAAATTTGATAAAAAGAAAATTATTATTCTTGATAAATCCAAAAATTCATTTAAATATTATGAAACAATTATCCTTGGAATGATTATTGATATAGTAGAAAATAAATTAATGAATTTAGTTGTTTAGAGTTAATTAATGAGATATAACAATGTTTTGAGAGAGCATTTCGATACCATCATTTATTCTGAGAGGGAATGGCTACTTTTAGAAGAAAAAAGAAATAGTGCATATAAATTACTCGAAATTTTTTTCAATGAGGGAATCTACCCTTTCGTTTATGGAAGCATTGCTCGTGGTAATATTCATGAAGATAGTGATATAGATATCATTTTTCTACAAGAAATCCCTCCATTTCAAATTGAATACATCTTAAATAAGAATGGATATATCAATTATTTTCGAGAGATTATAATGGCGACGCCTTCAGATTCATTAAAACTCTATATTTATTTAAGTGAATTAGAAAGTATTACTCTCCCACTATCTAAGCTAGATACGAATGGTACAGAATTTTATAATTTCAGTGGAATTATTAACCTTAATCAATTAAAATCAGGAGTAAGAGTAGTTGGTATAGATAAAAGGTTAGTATTAATCAAACCTAACTCTCAGGGTCACGAAGAAATATCAATTATAGGGAACGAAGCTATATTTGCTAAGGAATTCAATATAAATATTAATGTTATAAATGAGAGAAAAAGAGTACTTTTAAGAAGAGAAAAGTATGGAAGAACTGGTGTATTTTTAAAAGAAAAAATTCAGATGAACGAGACCACTGAAGAAGTATTAAAAAAGCTGGCTAGTAGAAAATCTATCGTAAGAAAAAAGTTATATAAAAGATGAAAAAGGTTGTAATTTTAGAATCAGAGGAAAAAACCAATTACATTAGAGGAAGGGGTATTCCGAAGGGGTGTAAATATTGTTTAAAAGGAGCAAAAGCTGTATTATTTTTAAACGGAATTTGTCAAAAACCAAAAATATGTTTTTGGTATTGTCCACTTTCAGAAAATAGGAAAGATAAAAGCCTAACTTTTGCTAATGAGATTGAAATTTCTACAGAAGCGGAATTATTGGATGAAATTAATAAGATGAACGCGAAAGGAATGAGTATCACTGGAGGAGAACCCCTATCAGAATTTAATTTAAAGAAAACAATTAATTATCTAAGGTATATTAAACTCAAAAAAGGGAAAAAATTTCATATTCATCTTTATTCTAATGGAATGAATTTTAATGAAAAGATTGCTAAAAAATTGGCAAAAGAAAAATTAGATGAAATAAGGTTTCATCTTCCTAAAGAAAGATGGTCAAATTTTGAGCTTGCTTTAAACAAAGGAATGAGTGTAGGTGCTGAAGTTCCTGTAGTGCCAGATTATGATCATATACAAAATATAAAAGAATTAATTTTTTACTTAGACGAGATTGGAGCAGATTTTATCAATTTGAATGAGTTTGAATATTGTTTTCCAAATAGTCAATCATTAAAGGACCGTGGATTTCATTTGAAAAGGGGTTCTATTGCCTCAGTTGTCAACAGTCAAGAAGCTGCTCTTGATTTAATTAGAGAAATAGCTCCTAAAGTATCAATTAAGATCCACTTTTGTTCAACTAAAGCGAAAGATTATTATCAGTTGAGGAATAGATACATTCGGAGAGCAAAAAATATAAAATTACCTTTTGAAGTAATTAATGATGATGGATTGTTAATATATGCACAAATCGAGGGTGAGCCGAGAGAATTAGCCAATCTATATAATTTAATCTTAACAAAAATAAAACTCAACGAAAATCAAATTAATTTTGATAATAAAGCAATACAACTACCATTCTATATAGCCATCGATGATTATTTTTTATCTCTATTAGAAATTTACAAATTAAAAGCTTATATTATAGAATGTACACCATTTCGTGATTCAAAATATCGGCAAGAAACTGAAAAAACTCCTATAAATCTATTTAAAAAAGAATTTGGTTTTAATGAAAATAAAGAAAGTAATTCCTAAGGATTTAAAAAAGATCATCTCACTTGAGCAAGAGGTATTCAATGAAAATGCCTTTTCTACAGATTTAATTGAGAAATTGATAAATAAAAATATCTTTTTCTTGAAATTAGAGATCGGTAAAATTAAGAATAAATTAATTGGTTTTATAATTATTATAAAAGATATGGAAGAGAGGGTAAATATTATAAATTTTTTAGTCAAACAAGAGCATCAAAATAAAGGATATGGTTCATATCTATTAAAGAACGCGATAGAAGAAATAAAACAACTTAAGGAAATTCATAAAATTATTTTAAATGTTCAAGAAAATAACTCTATTGCTATTAAGCTATATCAAAAATTCAATTTTAAAATAAATCCTAAAATATTAGAAAAATATTATCAATCAGGAGAAAACGCTTATTTAATGGAACTGAATATTGATTCTGTATAAACTAAAACTTATAAATAAATTCTATTATAATATCTTTAAATTTCAATTTATATTATTTTAGACGAATTAAAAATTAGAAGTGTTGATTGAAAAATGGCTCCAGCCGATAAAGAAATGCAAGAAGAAATTAAGAAAGGAGTAACTCTTTCGAAAGTTGATGATGTAGATTTAAAAGCAAGAGAAGACGAGAAAAAGAAACGTATGGAAGAACTAGAAAAAGTTAAAGAAGCGTTAGGAGAAAAATAATAATCTTCTTGTTTCTAACCAAGTAAATTCTCATCTTTTCTTATTTATTTTATTTTTATTTAAAATTTTTTCACTAATATATTAAATTAATTTAATTCTGACGATAAATTAATTTAATATAGCCAAATAATTTTAAAGAGTCAGTTTTAAGTTTTGAAAATTCTTGATATAAACCTTAAGCACAGTGAGATTACCGTAAAAACCGAGAATCTTAACGATTTGTGGACTCTCTATAATGTTATTAATAAAGGTGATAAAGTTATTTCGCGTACACAGAGAAGAGTGGTTATAAAGGAAGGCACTAAAGGTGAACGCAAGGTGATGAAATTAAAATTAAACGTTGAAAATGTGTCCTTTCATGAATTTTCAAATCGTCTAAGAATTAAAGGGAAAATTTTGGAAGGTCCTGATGATTATGTCAGTTTTGGCACTTATCACACATTTAATGTAGTACTTACTCACAAACTAACAATTATAAAAGAAAAGTGGCTGAATCAAGAGGTACGACGATTGAAAGATACTTCGAAATTTGAGTCAAATTTTATAATACTTATCATCGCAATTGAAACAGGTTTAGCGAATTTAGCTCTTATTACTAATTTCAGCTATAAAAGAATTGCCACAATAAAAAAAAATATCCCCGGAAAAAGATATAAACAAGAATACCGCAATAAGGCCCTTTCAGAATTTTATGATGAGATTAAAAAAGTACTAGAAGAGAACCTTAAAAATATGGAAGTTGATCTAATTATCCTCTGTGGTCCTGGCAATTCTAGGGAACATTTATTAAAAAATATAAAGAAAAGCTCTGGTGTAGATTATCTTGATAAAATTGAGACATATCATGCGAGTTCAGGTACGGAAAGTGCTATTAGAGAAACTTTGAAATCAAAAAAGTTAGCAAGATTGAAAGTTAAAGTTAAAATTTTTCAAGAAACTGAGAAAATTGAATCTATTATGAATCAATTTGCAGAGGACCCAGATCTTATTGTTATTGGTATTGATGAGGTGGCTCCTGCGGCTAAACAGGGAGCGATAAAACAACTTTTGCTAGCTGATATACTTATTAGAGGTACCTCAAAAAAAGGCAAGTTAAAAATCGAAGAAATTATCACCAATGTAGAAAAATCCGGAGGTGCCGTAAATATAATGAGCACAGAAAATCTTCCTGGAGAACATCTAGTAAATTTAGGTTCGATTGTTGGAATACTCCGATATAAATTCTGAGATAAAAGACGATGACTAATATAAATTATATCGATAAAAATTCAGACATTCCCTTGTATGGGATAGATTTTATAGGTGTTATTGATAGGGGTACTAACGTTATTGAATTAAAACCTCTTACCTTATGTAATTTAAAATGTAAATACTGTTTTGTAAGTGCTGGTGATTATGAAACTAATTTCATGGTAGATTATAACTATTTACTTGAAAAAGTGAATGAAATAATAGAAATAAAAGGAAATTATAATATTGAAATCCATTTAGCACCATATGGAGAGATGCTCCTATATCCTTCTTTATTAAAATTGATTGAAAACCTATGGAAAATAGAGGGTGTCAAAATAATTTCAATGCAGACTAACGGGTTATTGTTGAGCAAGACCATAATAAAACAGTTAGAAGCTGTCAACTTAACAAGAATCAATATCAGTTTAAATTCATTAAATCGAGAAAAAGTTAACTTTCTATGCAATTGTAAGAATTATGACATTCAAAATCTAATAGATAATATAAAAGAATTATTAAATTCAAAAATAAATATACTAATCGCTCCTGTATGGTTTCCAGGAGAAAATGATAACGATATTGAAGAAATCATAAAATTTGTTCGCGATTTAAAAATAAAGGATTCAAATAATAATAAAATTCAACTAGGAATTCAAAAATATTTAATTTATAAAACTGGAAGGAAGTTAAAAAAAATTCGTCCAAAAAGTTGGGGATACTTTTATAAACAACTATCTAACTTAGAAAAGAAATATAATATAAAATTAAAACTTGGACCAATAGATTTTGGTATTCATCACCGCAAACTTGTAGCATCATTAAATCTCAAAAAAAATGATACAATTGAATTGAAAGTAATTTCAAAAGGACGTTGGAATAGAGAATATATCGGAAAGATACGTGACAATTTCGGTATAAAACTATTAATAAACCAACCACTTACTCAACCTAATATTTTGATAGGAAAAAAAATTCAAGCAAAGATCATAAAGGCAAATTATCGAGACAATATTTTAACAGCTTTTTTTTCAATATAAACTTAAATAGAATAAATATTATATAAAATCAAAATAAAATATCGTATTAGAATAAATCAAAATCTATGAGAATTTAAGAGTGATTGAATCAAAATGAGTCCAATTATAACCCATGAAGATGAATTAGAACTCGCCAAAATGGAAAAGGAATTAGTTTCTCAATTTAAAAAATTAGCAAAAGCTCAAAATGCTTTAATAGCGTCACAAAAAAAATATGCAGAGAAAATTTCAACGGTAGATGTTACCCGTGAAATGGTTAATCGAACATTTAGAGATGTATTAAAGCAAATGCAAACTCTCGTTAGAGAACGTAGATCTAATATAAAAGATGAGGAAGTCAAATTATTTCAGGAAATTATTCAAAAAAATGATGAATACATTAAAGCTAACAATACATACCTCAATGCAATCAAAGATATAGCGGTTAAAAAAGAATACCTAGTTGAAAAAAAGGAAGAATTCGTAGGCGCTCTAGGTGAACTCGCCAACAGAAGATCAGCCGTAATTAAAAAAGCGCTAGATGTTGAAAAAGCTAAAAACAAATTACTCGATGGAGATAAATTGAACATCCTTGACCAACAATTAAATGACGTTCAACGAGATTTTGATAGAGCACGAGATATATTAATTAAAAAAATACATCAATTCATCGAGGTAAGGGATGAAGTTAATGGCTTATGGATTAAATTAAAAGATGCCGTGGATGAATTAAGTTAAACAAACTATTTCTCTCTTCTTTTACATTTTTTTAAAAAAATATCCATATTTAGACTTAAATTTATTAAACAAAAACTATATAATAATTATAGCAATAATTATTGTATAATTCTTATAGAAAGGTGCTCAAAAATCGCTGAAGAATTTGCGTCCTTTTTGGACCAAACCCGTAAAGCTCCAATGGAAGAAAAGTTAAATGCGTTTGGAGATATCGTCGAAAAAATAATGCAGATCGTCCTTAAGATCCCAGATCTCGTGGATAATAGCTTACAAGTTATCAATTCAAATATATCAAACTTACAAAATCAATTAAATACTGCAAATAGTGATATTACCGCGCTAAAATCACGACCCGCTGCGGTAGCTGCACCAGCAGGCCCACGTGCACCTGGAGGTCCAGCACCTGGAGGTCCACCACCCGGTCCAACACCTGGAGGGGCACCTGGAGGTCCACCACCTGGAGGTCCAACACCCGGTCCAGCACCTGGAGGTCCACCACCCGCTCCAAGAGCTTCTGGCCCTGCTCCTCGTCCTAAACAACCTGTATCTCTGAGAGGGGCCATAATGGGAGAGCTTAAGAGCCTGTTCAACAAAAGGCGCTCTGGTTAACCAGTTTCTAATCTTGAGACTAATTTTACTCCCAATAAACACCCGAGCTAATATTCTTTTTTTAAAATAAAGTTGATAAATTTTGATAATTTCTAAACACAGCATTTAAATGATTTATTTTGGAAATCTTTAATTTATATTTAAACCACTGATTATAAGAGGGAATTAGTGTAATTAGAAATTTGAAAAATCAAAATAATAAAATCATTCTAAATCTATTGAAAACCTGGTGTTAAAATTCAAGAAATCCCGGATCATCAAAAATATCCTCAATTTTTCGCTCCTTTTTTATTTTCGATTCTCTTTCCGAAAATAAAGACTCTTCATCAGTACGAACTCCATGTTCCAATTCTTCAGCATCAAGTTGCACTATCGTATTTTTTTCCAAATCTTTGTACTCTTCAGATTTCATTTTCCAATCATTAACAACGTCAAGATCGACGTCATCTTCTTCTAATAATATACCTGCTTTAACCTTATAAAGATCTGATAAAATAGAATAGGATAATGAAAGTTCACCTAACTGATTTTCTTGTTTTAATTTCAGAATTCGCTTTTACAATCATTTGATTTC